>SCUR01000109.1 GCA_004297235.1 Candidatus Manganitrophaceae bacterium
TCCGTCCGACCGCGAGGCCCGAGCCGTTGAGGGTATGAACGTACTGGACCTTGCCGCCGGCGGTTCGATAACGGATCTCCGCGCGGCGCGCTTGAAATGCCTCAAAGTTGCTGCACGAAGAGATCTCCCGATACATCTGCTGCGAGGGGACCCAAACCTCGATATCATAAGTCTTCGCCGCCGCAAATCCCATATCGCCGGTCGAGAGGGCCATCACCCGATACGGAAGCCCCAGCCGCTGCAAGACCGTTTCGGCATCTCTTAGGAGATGCTCCAGCTGATCGTACGAGTCTTCGGGCTTGGAGAATTTGACCAGCTCCACCTTATTAAATTGATGCTGCCGGATCAGACCGCGCGTGTCTTTGCCGTAGGAACCGGCCTCCCTTCGAAAGCAGGGGGTATACGCCGCATACGAAATCGGAAGCTGCGCCTCGGCCAGGATCTCGCCGCGGTGGATATTGGTTACCGGAACTTCCGCGGTCGGGATCAGGAAATAATCTTCATCCTTCAAGCGGAAGAGGTCTTCCTCGAACTTCGGGAGCTGCCCCGTGCCGGTCATGCTCTCTCGATTGACGATGAACGGCGGCAAAACCTCCTGGTAACCATGCTCCCGGGTGTGGAGATCGAGCATGAAATTGATCAGCGCCCTCTCCAGCCGCGCCCCGGCGCCTTTATAAAGAGTAAAGCGCGCCCCGGTAATTTTCGCCCCCCGTTCGAAGTCGAGAATGCCGAGCGCCTCGCCGACTTCCCAGTGCGGCTTCGGCTTGAATGAAAGATTCGGCTGCGTCCCCCATCGCCGGACCTCCTGATTGTCCCGTTCATCCTTTCCAACTGGGACGGAAGAATGGGGAAGGTTCGGAAGCCGCAACAAAAAAGGGCCGATCTCTTCTTCGATCTTTTTCAGCTCCCCTTCGAGCTGCTCGATCTGCTGAGCCACCTCTTTCATCTCTTGCAGGATCGGATCGATCGGCTTTTTTTCCCGCTTGGAGCGGGCGATCTCCTCGCTGGCCTGGTTCTTTTTCGCCTTAAGGCCCTCGATCTGCGCCTTCAGCGCTCGTTGCCGCTGATCCGACTCCGCCCAGGCATCAAACGAAATATCGAGCTGGCGATCGGCCAGCCTCTGTTTGACCTCGTTTAGATTTTCTCTGAGAAGCTTGACGTCGAGCATCGAATAGACTTTAACCCAAAAACGATCCGTTCAATCTAACATGTTGATTTAAGAGAGTCAACCTGGAGAATGCGCCCCGATTCTTCGGACACCGGCAGGCCATCCGCGCCGCCTGCTCGGCCGATCAAAAAACGTAAAAAAAGATGGAGGTGGGCCTCTCTTTCTGTTAAAATCAAAAATCAATCTTCACGGAGGGTTTATTTGGGAAGCGATCAGATCAAAGCCCTGCTGCGCGAGCGGATTTTGGTCCTGGACGGGGCAATGGGGACGATGATCCAGGCGAGAAATCTCACCGCCGCCGATTTCGGAGGGCCGGAGCTGGAAGGGTGCAATGAGAACTTAAATCTCACCCGGCCCGACGTCATCCAGTCGATCCATGAGGCCTATTATGCCGCCGGGGCCGACATTGTCGAAACCAATACCTTCGGCGGCACCGGGATCGTCCTGGCGGAATATGGGCTTCAGGACAAAGTGATCGAGATCAATCGCGCCGGGGCGCAGGCTGCCAAGGCCGCCGCAAAGAAATATTCGACCGCCAACAAGCCCCGGTTCGTGGCCGCCTCGATGGGTCCGACGACCAAGGCAATCACCGTCACCGGCGGGGTCACCTTCGATCAACTGGTCGAGGCGTTCGCGCTTCAGACCCAGGGGCTGATTGAGGGGGGGGTCGATCTGCTCCTGCTGGAGACCGCGCAGGACACAATTAACCTGAAGGCCGCCGCGATCGGCATTCTGCAAGCTCAGAGAGAAATGGGGATCGAGGTTCCGATCATGATCTCGGCGACGATCGAGCGGACCGGAACCATGCTCGCCGGCCAGGGGGTGGAGGCGCTTTATACCTCTCTGGAACATCTCCCGATCCTCTCGATCGGCCTCAACTGCGCCACCGGCCCGGAATTCATGACCGACCATCTCCGCTCCCTCGCCGACATGGCGACCTGCCTGGTTTCGGTCTACCCCAACGCGGGGCTGCCGAACGAAGAGGGAAAGTACGAAGAGACCCCCGAATCGCTCGCTTCCAAGCTTTCCCGGTTTGTCGAGGAGGGGTGGATCAACCTCATCGGCGGCTGCTGCGGAACCACGCCGCCCCACATCGCGGCGATCGCGAAGATGGTCGAAGGGCGCAAGCCGCGCGTCCCCAAGAGCGCCCTCAAGCCCGCCGTCTCCGGAATCGATTTTCTGCTGATCGAAGAAGACAACCGCCCCGTGATCGTCGGCGAGCGGACCAATGTAATCGGCAGCCGTAAGTTTAAGGAAATGATCGTCGAGGGGAGAATCGAAGAGGGAGCCGAGATCGGACGGGCGCAGGTCCGAAACGGCGCACAGGTCGTCGATGTCTGCATGGCGAACCCCGATCGCAACGAGCTCGCCGACATGGATGCGTTTCTTCAGATCCTCAACAAGAAGGTCAAAGCGCCGATCATGATCGACTCCACCGACCATCGCGTCCTCGAGGCGGCGCTGAAGCTCTGTCAGGGAAAGTGCGTCGTCAACTCGATCAATCTGGAGGATGGCGAAGAGCGCTTCGAGCAGGTGGTCCCCCTTCTTAAAAAATACGGGGGCGCCGTGGTGGTCGGCTGCATCGATGAAGACCCGGTCCAAGGGATGGGGGTCACCCGCCAGCGGAAGCTCGAGATCGCAAAACGCTCCTTCAACCTGCTCGTCCACAAATACGGCCTCGCGCCGCGCGACCTGATCTTCGACGCGCTCGTCTTTCCGGTGGGGACCGGCGATGCGAACTACATCGGCTCGGCGCCGGAGACGATCGAAGGGATCCGGATGATTAAAGAGGCCTTCCCGGAGGTGAAGACGATCCTCGGGGTCAGCAACGTCTCGTTCGGTCTTCCAACCGCCGGGCGCGAGATTCTCAACTCGGTCTTCCTCTATCACACCGTCAAGGCGGGGCTCGATTACGCCATCGTCAACGCCGAGAAGCTGGAGCGGTATCCCTCCATTCCGGAGGAGGAGCGCCGTCTCGCCGAAGATCTGATCTTCTGGCGGGGAAACGATCCGGTCGCCGCCTTTGCCGCCCACTTCAAGGACAAGAAAGGAATCGCGAAGAAAACCCGCGCCGATCTTCCTCTCGACGGGCGGCTCGGCCGCTACATCATCGAAGGCTCCAAAGAGGGATTGATCGATGATCTGAACCTGAAGTTGAAAGAGGCGACCCCGCTGGAGGTGATCAACGGCCCGCTGATGGCCGGGATGGATGAGGTCGGACGGCTCTTCAACAATAACGAGCTGATCGTCGCGGAGGTGCTCCAGTCGGCCGAGGCGATGAAGGCGGCGGTCGGCCACCTCGAACAGTTCATGGAGAAGAGCGACACCTCGGCGCGGGGCAAAATTATTCTGGCGACGGTGAAGGGGGACGTTCACGACATCGGGAAAAACCTCGTCGAGATTATCCTGAGCAACAACGGCTATAAAGTGATCAATCTGGGAATCAAGGTTCCGCCGGAGACCCTGATCGAGGCAGTCCGGAAGGAGCGGCCCGACCTGGTCGGCCTCTCCGGCCTGTTGGTGAAGTCGGCCCAGCAGATGGTGATCACCGCCCAAGACTTTAAGACCGCCGGGGTAACCGTCCCGATCCTGGTCGGCGGCGCGGCCCTGACCAAGCGCTTCACCGATACCAAGATCGCGGCGGAGTACACCGGGCCGGTTTTTTATGCCAAGGACGCCATGAACGGCCTCGACCTGGCCAACCAGTGGGTTGATGAGGCGCAGCGGCCGCAGCTTTTGAAGAAGACCGAGGCGGACCGCGCAGCGATGGTGAAAATCGCCGAAGGGATGGAGAAGAAACCCCAGCCTGCGACCGATGTCCGCGCTCGATCGAACGTCCGCCGCAATGTCCCCCTTCCGAAAGCGCCTGATTTCAATCTTCATCTCATTCAGGAAGGGCCGCTCCGGGAGATCTTCGCCTACATCAACCCGTCGATGCTCTACGGAAAACATCTCGGCCTCAAAGGAAACCTTGAACGGCTCTTGGCCGACAAAGATGAGCGGGCCGAAAAGCTCCATACGTCGGTGGTTGCGATGCAGGAGGAGATTCTCGCGAAGCAGATTCTGATCGCCCAGGGGATCTACCGCTATCTCCCCTGCCAGGCGCAAGGAGACGACCTGCTGATCTACGATCCGGCCGATCCGACCCGCCTGCTCGAAACGTTCACTTTCCCCCGGCAGCCGGCGAGCGAGCGTCTCTGCCTCTCAGACTACTGCCGCGATGCGGCGTCCGGCGAGCGCGACTCGGTCGCCCTGTTTGTCGTCACCCTGGGGAAAGGGGTCCGCGCCCTCTCGACGCAGTGGAAGGAGGCGGGAGAATATCTTCGCTCCCACATGCTCCAGGCGATCGCGATCGAGGGGGCCGAAGGCTTCGCCGAGTGGGTGCACAAGAAAATCCGGAGCGACTGGGGGATCCCCGATCCGCCGGAGATGACGATTCAAGAGGTCTTGAAGAACCGCTATCGCGGCATCCGGGTCAGCTTCGGCTATCCCGCCTGTCCGAACCTCGCCGACCAGCGGAAGCTCTTCCGGCTTCTGGATGCGACGGCGAAGATCGGGGTGGAGCTGACCGACGGCGACATGATGGACCCGGAGGCGTCGGTCTCCGCCCTGGTCTTTCATCATCCCGAGGCGAAATACTTTCGGACCGATACATAAGTTTGAACGTCCGCTTCCGATGTCATTCTGAGGCCAAGCCGATAGATCTCTGTCGTACGAAGCTGAAACACGAGATCCTTCGCTCACGCTCAGGATGACAAAACAAATCTTGGAGAGATGAAATGAGTGAATTTAAGAATGTGACGGTGAAAAAAGCGGCGAATGTTTTTTTCGATGGAAAGGTCACCAGCCGGACCGTTCTTTTCCCCGACGGCAGCCGCAAGACCCTTGGGATCATGCAGCCGGGGGAATTCGAATTCAAGATCGGCGATCAGGAGATCATGGAGATCCTCTCCGGCGACCTCGAAGTGCTGCTGGAGGGAGAGAAGGGGTGGAAGAAGATCAAAGGGGGAGAACAGTTTACCGTTCCGGCCCGCACCACCTTTAAGCTGAAGGTCCACGCGCTGACCGATTACTGCTGCAGTTTCGTGAAGGGATAACTTCGCCCTTCGGATTCCGATCATGACGGATGACGATTTCCTCAAAAAACTTCAGGAACGAAAGCATCGTCTGAAGCGCCGCATTGCCGAGCTGAATGAGACCATTGAAATCGATCTCGCCTTCGCTTCCGATCGCAGCGACGACCCTCGGGCCTTTTCTTTCTTCACGATCGAGGAGAAGCTCCAGGACTTTCAGGAACTCTTCCAAAAAATCTTGGAGCAGGTGGATGAGGCGACCACTCTCGCCGACCTCGACCGGACCGTCGGCCGCCTCTCCTATGTGGAGGATCGTCTCGATGAAGCGGAGAGCCAGCTCTATAACCGGTCCCGGCGGCGGCGCCGGCGGCCGTTCAGCCTCGGAGATTTTTTCAGCCAATTCAGCCGGCAGAACGGATCCGGCGGCGCTTCTTCCCAGGGGGAAATCTCCTCGCTGGCGGAGGCGTATAAAATCCTCGGCATCGAGGAGGGAACCGGGTTGACCGACGTCACGGCCGCCTTTCGCCGCTACGCAAAGGAGTACCACCCCGACGCCCGCGGGGGAGATCGGAGCACGGAAGCCGAACTCCGAAAGGTGGTCGAAGCCTATCAGATGATCAAGCAGCATCTCGGCGAATAGACGCGCCTTGTCGCACTTCCCGACAGTGAATCTCTCCGCTCCGCCGAATCCGTTTTACGTCGTTCCCCCGAGCGGGCCCTCCGCTTCACCGGACAATCAAAAGACTTGATTTTAACGCCCAGGATGGTACGATACACTATCGAGTTCCCCTCTTAGGGGATCGCCTCCCTCCATTCGAGGAAAGGATCTCCGAACAAAGGAGTATAAACGCTTTTGAAAGCCGCCCCTCTCAATCAGAGGACCCCCGGAGCACCGACCCGTTCGCCCCTTCAAAAACTCATCCGATCCCTCTTCCAAGCCCCTTCGGCCCTCGCGGTTCTCACGCTGACCCTTCTTCTCACCGGGCTGGCTTGGCACAATACCCGACAATCCATTGAAAACAGCGCCCGGGCCGGTTTCGAGAGGAAAGTGACGAATGCGTCCAGGGCGATCGAAGAGCGCATCCAGACCTATATCGACACCTTGATCTCGGCGCGCAGTCTCTTTGTCATGAATGAAAATTTGACCCGCGCCGACTGGAAGAAGTATTTCGAATCCCTCCAGCTGCAAAAGCGCTACCCCGGTATTCATGATTTTGCCTTCGCTCGCTACGTCCCGGCATCCCAGCGCGCCGAATTTGAGCGGCGCGTCCGGGGCGATCGCAGTCTGGACCAGGGAGGCTATCCGGATTTTTCAATCCACCCGGAAGGAGCGCGTCCCGCTTACTTCCCCATTGAATATATCGAGCCTTTCTCCCCGCCCCTCAAACAGTTCGGGTTCGATATCGGCAGCGATCCCCTCCGACGATCCGCCCTCGATCAAGCGCGAGATACGGACCGGCCCGTTTCGACCGGACGGATCATTCTGATTACCTCCGAAAGGATCGGGTTTGCCATCCGGCTCCCGGTTTATCGCAACGGGCTGCCTCAGGCCGCGACGGAGGAGAGACGCCGCGCCCTCCTCGGCTTTATCACCGTCGCCTTCGACATGAAGGAGTTGATCGAGGGGATCTTCGGCCATGATGTCCCGCGCGATTTTGATTTTGAGATCTTCGACGGAGGGACCGAGAAAACAGCCGACCCCTCCTCTCTCTTAACCCGAGAGAGGCTCCTTTACGATAACGACGATCTCCTTCAAGCCGACACGCAGAAATATCGCCCCCGCTATGCCAAGACGACCTCTCTGGAGATCGCGGGGCGCGTCTGGCAGATTCATTTTTCTACGTATCCCCACATGGAGTCAGGAGGAGAAGAAGAAAACCTTCCCCCCCTCGTTCTGCTGGGCGGGGTGACCATCTCCCTCCTGCTCTCCTACATTACCTGGTCCAAAACCACAGCGCATCGCCGCGCCGTCGAGCTGGCGGAGAGCATGACCGCCGACCTGCGGGAGAGTGAAGAGCGGTTTCGGGCCATTTTCAATCAAGCTCCCTCCGGAATTTCCGTCGTAAATCCTCAGGGGAGCTACCTCGACCTCAATGAGCGGTTGTCTGAAATGATGGGGTATACGAAAGAAGAGCTGCTGGCTCGAACCTTTCAAGATATAACCCACCCCGACGACCTCGCCCCTAACCTGGAATTCAAAGAACGCTTGCTGGCCGGCGAGATCCATACCTATAAGATGGAAAAGCGGTATATCCGAAAAGATGGTCGAATCGTTTGGACAAACCTGACCGTCTCTCCCGTTTATGACCGATCCGGAAGGCTGAAGTATTTGGTCGCGATCGTGGATGACATCACCGATCGAAAAGAGGCCGACGAGAAGCTTCGAAGAAGCGAGTCCCAGCTTGCGAAGGCGGAGGAGATCGCGCACCTCGGCAGTTGGAGCTTTGATCTGATGACCCAATCGATCTCCTGGTCGGATGAGCTTTATCGAGTCTATGGACTTGCGCCGCAATCGGTCAAGCTGACGCATGATTTCGTCAGTAGATACAACCACCCTGAAGATCAAGATCGGGTCAGCCGAATCATCTCTCAATCCACACGCGATCTGCAACCGTTCGGGTTCGATTATCGAATCCTCCTGCAAGACGGCTCGATCCGGACGATCCACGCAGAAGGAGAAGTCCTTTCCGACCAAAACGGCCAGGCGATCCGGATGGTCGGCACCGCACAGGACATCACTGAACGCAAGCAGGCGGAGAAAGCACTGCGCGAGACCAACCAGGCTCTTCAAGCGATCATCGAGTCCTCCCCCTTGGCGATCATCTCCCTCGATCTGAAAGGAAAAGTGAAGACCTGGAACCCGGCCGCCGAACAGATCTTCGGCTGGAGCGCCGAAGAGGCGATCGGCCGCTTCAACCCCATCATTCCCGACGATCAAAGGAATGAATTTAAATCGCGGGTGAGAGCGCTTCTGGAAGGCGCGGTTTTTCCGAGCCTGGAGGTCAGCCGTCAACGGAAAGACGGTTCTCGAATCGACATGCTTTTATCGACCGCGGCACTGCGCGACGCAAACGGCGAGGTCCAAGGGTTCATCGGCTTACTCGCCGACCAAACGGTGCAGAAGCAGGCGGAAGAGGCCCTCCGGAAAAGCGAAGCTCGGTTTCGACGGATTGTTGATTCCAACATGATCGGCATTGTTTTCTCGGACGTCCAGGGGCGGATCATCGAGGCGAATGATGCTTTTCTTCAGATCGCCGGATATACGCACGAGGAGCTCCGCGGAGGGGAGATCAGTTGGAAAGCGATGACCCCTCCCGAATACAGCCGGCTGGACCTGAAGGCCGTCGAGGAAATGAAGGCGACCGGAATCTGCACCCCGTTTGAAAAAGAGTTTATCCGCAAGGACGGGAGCAGGATTCCGGTGATGATCGGCGCCGCTTTTCTCGAAGGCTCGCAGGAGCAGACGGTCGGTTTTGTTTTCGACATTTCAAAACGAAAGCAAATGGAAGAAGAATTAAGAAAAAGCGAGACCCGCTTCCGGCGCCTGGCCGAATCGAATCTGCTCGGAATCGGCTTCTGGGATGCGAATGGAACGATCACCGAGGCCAACGACGCCTTTCTCAAAATGGTCGGCTATTCGCAGGAAGAGCTCCGAGCGGGCCTGGTTCGCTGGCGCGATATGACCCCGGAAGAGTATCTTCACCTGGATGAGAGAGCCCTGGCCGAGATATCGGAGAAGGGCGCCTGCGCTCCTTTTGAAAAGGAATACATCCGGAAGGACGGGACCCGCATTCCGATCTTGATCGGCGGCGCATCGATGGAAGGGGAACATTATCGGGGCGTCTGCTTTGTCCTCGATATGACCGACCGCAAGCAAGCCGACGAGCGGTTGCGGCAAAGCGAAGAGAAGTATCGGCTCTTATTCGAGGACAATCCGCACCCGATGTGGGTGTTCGATCTGGAGACGCTGGCCTTTTTGGCGGTCAATGAAGCGGCCGTCCGACACTACGGCTACAGCCGGGAAGAATTTCTCTCAATGACGATCAAAGACTTGACCCCGACCGAAGATATACCGACCCTCATCGAGGCTCTCCCGCAGATCAGCACGAGGATCGGCCCGGCCGGCATCTGGCGAAACCGGAAAAAGGACGGCACGGTCATCGATGTCGAGATGACCTCCGACATCATCTCCTTTTCAGGAAGGAGATCCAAACTCGTTTTGGCCAACGATGTGACCGAGCGTCTCCTCGCGGAGGAGGCCCTTCGCCGAAGCGAGGAACAATATCGCATTCTGTTCGATCGGAACCCCCATCCCATGTGGGTCATCGATCCCCGGACCCATGCCTTCTTAGCGGTGAATGAGGAAGCGATTCGCCACTACGGCTACTCGCGGGAAGAGTTCCTTCAGATGACCATTTTCGACATCCGTCCTCCGGAGGAGATCTCTCTTCTGAAAAACTACTTGGAAGAGGCGGCCCGGAGAGAGACCACCCCGGAACCCGCGAAGGCCGGGGTCTGGATACACCGGAAAAAAGACGGAGCTCTGATCGAGGTCGAGATTACCTGGAACCTGATCTTCTTTCGGGGGAGAGAAACACGACTCATCATGGCGGAGGATGTGACGGAATCGCGGAAAACCGAGCGGGAGCTGCAAGATTCCGAACGTCGTTTCCGACAATTGGCCGAGAACATTCATGAAGTCTTCTGGATCGTGGAGCGCGATCCTCAGCGCGTGCTCTACATCAGTCCGGCCTACGAAAAGATCTGGGGCCGCACCTGTCAGAGCCTTTATGAAGACCCCTTTTCTTTTTTAGAGGCGGTCCACCCGGAGGACCGGGGAGAGCTCCTCGCATCAATGGAAAAGCAGCAAAATGGAGAGGGCACCGAACTCGCCTATCGCGTGATCCATCCCGACGGATCGATTCGTTGGGTCAGAGACCGGGCTTTCCCGATTCGAGATGCCTCGGGCAAAGTTTATCGCATCGCGGGTGTCGCGGAAGACATCACCGAGCACCGCCGGGCCGAAGTGGCGCTGCAGGAGACCAATCAAACCCTCCGCGCATTGATCCATTCCTCACCGTTGGCGATCTTCTCTTTAGATACGGAGGGAAGGGTAAAGATGTGGAACCCGGCGGCGGAGCGGATCTTCGGATGGACGGAGCACGAAGTGCTCAACCGCCCCTTCCCGCTCCTCTCCTCAAACCCAGAGGAAGAGCTTCAGGCGATCCGAAAATTGATCCTCGACGGAAGCGGATTCACCGGGATGGAAGCGCGTCGTGCGCGAAAGGACGGATCGCTGATCGACCTGAGCCTCTCCCTCGCCCCGCTGCCCGGCGCGGGGCCGATGACCACCGGGATTGTCGCCGTGGTCGCCGATATCTCGGATCGCAAAAAAACGGAAGAGGCGCTCCGGAAGAGCGAGGAGCGATTTCATTTAATTACGCGCGCCACCAACGACGCGATTTGGGATTGGGATTTGATCACGAACGCCCTCTGGTGGAATGAGGGCTTTAAAACCATATTCGGCTACACGACCGAGGAAATCGAGCCGGGGATCGAATCGTGGGAAGGCCGGATTCATCCGGAAGATAAAGAGCGGATCCTCTCGAGCATTCATGCCGCCGTAGAGCAGTGCGATCAGTTCTGGTCGGACGAGTATCGGTTCCGTCGCGGGGATGGGAGTTATGCGACCATTCTGGACCGCGGCTATGTCGTCCATGATCGGAACGGAAGAGCCGTTCGGATGATCGGCGCCATGATGGATATCACCAATCGCAAACAGGCCGAGGAAGCGCTTCAGGTCAAGACCGAACAGTTGGGCGCGGTCACCGACGCCATGACCGCGTATCTCGACAGCCGCGATTGGCATGAGACCAGCTCGCGCCTGCTGCGGTCGGCCCTCCATCAAACGCAGAGCGAATACGGCTTCATCGGGGTGGTCGTTGAAGGGCCGGTCCTTCGGATTTTGGCCGTGGAAGGGGTGGATCAAGAGGCCATGAACCGCCCGTTCTACGCGGAGGCCGTCCGGATCGATCAGAAGCAGGAATATCTTGAGTTAAACCGGTTCGATAATTTATTCGGTAAAGTGATTCAGACGGGGAAGGCCGTCCTCTCCAATGCCCCCGCCACCGACCCCCGATCCGGAGGTCTTCCGTCCGGACATCCCCTATTGCGGACCTTTCTCGGCGTTCCCATCATCCGGGATAATCAGGTGGTGGGCCTGATCGGCATCGCGAATCGCCCCGGCGGCTACAGCGAAACCGATCAGGCCGGGCTTGAAATTGTTTCCAATGCCACCGGCATCCTGTACGACAGCTATCGGCGAAGGGAAAGAGAGATCGCCCTGGAGAACCACCAACGAAATGTGGAGAAGGAATTAAGACACTCGCAGGAACAGCTGCGCAGCCTCTCCAGCCGGCTTCACTCCATGGTCGAAGAGGAGAGAACCCGCATCTCGCGGGAGATTCACGATGAGCTGGGACAGCTATTGACAATTTTAAAAATGGAACTATCATGGCTGAAAAAACGGCTGCCGAAAAAAGAAGAGCTGCTTCGAGATCGGACGAAGTCGATGGCCAAGCTGGTCGACACCACCGTTCAGACCCTCCGTAAAATCTCAACGGAGTTAAGACCCGGCGTCTTGGACGACCTGGGTTTGACCGCCGCCATCGAATGGCAGGTCCAGGAGTTTCAAGCCCGGACAAAGTTATGCTGCTCCCTCACCGTCCGGCCCGAAGAGATCACGCTCGATCCGGAACGGTCGACCACCGTTTTTCGAATCTTCCAGGAAACACTCACCAACATCGTCCGTCATGCCAACGCCGATGAAGTGGCGATCCGTCTGGAGAAAACCGAGGAGAGCCTGACGCTGGAGGTCAGGGACAATGGGAAAGGGATCACGCAAAATCAGATCACCAATTCAAAATCGCTCGGACTCTTGGGAATACGTGAACGAGCGCTCCTCTGGGGAGGAACGGTCCATATCAGCGGCCTCCCCGGAAAAGGGACCACGGTGACCGTGCAGATCCCCCTTCATCCGCCGAGCGACCGTGGAAAGCCGTCATGATTAAAATTTTAATTGCGGACGATCATGCGATTGTCCGGAGAGGATTGAAGCAGATCCTCGCCGAGACCCCCGACATGGTCGTTGCCGGAGAGGCGCACAACGGCCAGGAGCTGCTCGACAAGGTGAGAGATCACCAATGGGATGTGGTGGTCCTGGACATTTCCATGCCGGGGCGAGGGGGGCTTGATACCTTGAAGCAGCTCAAGAGTGAACGCCCCAAGCTGCCGGTGCTGATGCTCACCATTCACCCGGAAGATCAATACGCCGTCCGGGTGCTCCGGGCGGGGGCCTCGGGCTATTTGACGAAAGAGAGCGCGCCCGATCATCTCGTCGAAGCGATTCGAAAGGTCGCCCGCGGAGGAAAGTACATCAGTCCCCATCTGGCGGAAAAGCTCGCCTTTAACCTGGAGTCTCTCTCCGAGAGGCCGCTGCACGAAGCGCTCTCCGACCGCGAATTCCAGGTGCTCCGATTCATTGCCTCGGGAAAGACGGTCAAGGAGATCGGCGAGGAGCTCTCCCTGAGCGTGAAGACCATCAGCACCTATCGCACCCGCATCCTGGAAAAGATGAAGATGAGAAACAACGCAGAGCTGACCCACTACGCCATCCAACAAAAGTTAGTCGAATAGCGCCTCTTCCGACCCTCGCTATTTCTCGGCAATGACGGCATCGTAGGACAAAGTCCTACAACGAAACCAGTCATTGTCCCACAAAATAAACGGACCGATTCCGATACTCATTTAAAGACTTCCCTTCTATATTTCTGACTAGCTATATCAATGGGGCAATCGTGCTCGAGACCGAGCGGACCCTATTTATCAATAAAGAACACAAGGGAGGGAATCAAAAATGCCGGAAGCGAGGGCACTGACGAAACGGGAACAAGAAGTCATTCGATTGGTCGCGGAAGGATATAAAAACAGAGAAGTTGCGGAGAAGCTGGGAATCCGCGTCAAAACAGTGGAGACTCACCGGGCCAATATCATGAATAAACTCGCCCTCAGAAACGTCGCCCAACTGATCCGGTACGCCATTCAAAAGGGACTGGTGAAAATCGATCAAGAAGCATTCGAGGAATCGATCCGCTGATGAAGCGAATTCTCGTCATCGATGATGAGCAGCTCCTTCTCGACCTCGTCACACATCTGCTCTCCAAGATCGGCTATGAAGCCGATCAGGCGATCGATTGCCGGGAGGCCGCCGGGAAACTCAAGGAGGGAGGGTACGACGCCATCTTCCTTGATATGAAAATGCCCTTTATGGACGGGAAAGGATTTTACGAGAAAGTCCAAGCCCATTTTCCTGAAATGGCCCGGCGGATCATTTTTTTGACGGGGGACATTGCGAATCAATCGACGGCTGAATTCATCCGGGATACGGGAAACCTTCGTCTCCCGAAACCGTTCACGATCAAGGAAATCAAAGCGGTCCTCGATCTGCTTTTTCAGTCGGTTTAAATTTTCCGAGGACGTATTGATCGTATGCCCGGAGGAAAGCGGGGACCCTTTTATTTCTAAGCCCCTTCCGAAAGGGTCTGCCGATACCAGAGCAACGCCAAGAGCGTCTTGCTGTCGATGATCTTTCCTGAAAGCCCCTGACGGTAAGCTTCCTCGAAGGGGAGCAGCATCGCTTCGATAAATTCCCCCGGGTCCGTATGGGCATGCGGGCTTGGAAGGAGATCTCGACCGAGAAAAACCTCGATCTTTCCGGTCGAGAAGCCGACCGAATGGTAATACCGAAAGAGGAAATCCAGCCGCTTCGGCTGGAATCCCACCTCCTCTTCACACTCCCGCCGCGCCGTTTCGGCCGGGGCCTCTCCCGGCTCCAGAATACCGGCGGGAATTTCCAACGTGACCTGACGGATTGCAGGCCGGTATTGACGGACGAGATAGACCCGTCCTTCCGAATCGATCGGAAGAATCCCGACCGCATCCGGAGGAGAAACAATCTCCCGAACGGCTTCGGTTCCATCGGGAAGCCGAACGACCTGCTCCTCGGCTCGAACATACTTCCCCTGATAAACCACTTTTTTCCGGATCAGTTTTTCTTCCAGGTCCAAAAACACCCCACAACGTCAATGCGGCGCAGCGAGTGCGGAATGCGGAGTAAAAAAACGGGACGCACTCTTGTCCGATTTTTCTTTTAACTCCGCACTCCGAACTCGTCTTGCTCCGCGCTCGAATTATTCCTTCGCCTGTCTTGCTGCAGGAGAATAGAGCCGATCGGCGTATTCTTTGACCATCCGCCGGGCGCAGAAGAAGGGGGCCACGGTGCGGACCGCCTCTTTCACCGTCTGAATCCAGCCGCGCGGAACCCCGTCGGCATCCCGGCGGTAATAGAGGGGGATGACCTCGTTTTCCAAGATACTGTAGAGGCTCTCGGCATCGGACGTATCCTGCATTTCGGGAGAGAGATTTTGGAGAGAGGGGCCCGGCGGAACGCCGAAGGTCCACCCGTTCGACCCGTTGTATCCCTCCGGCCACCATCCATCGAGAACACTCAAGTGCGGAACCCCGTTCAGGGACGCCTTCATGCCGCTGGTGCCGCTCGCCTCCAGCGGCGCCCGAGGGGTATTCAACCAAATATCGACCCCCTGGATAAAGAAATGGGCCACGTGCATATCGTAATTCTCAACGAAAGCGATATGGCCCGCCAGCCCCGAATCTTTGGCAAGATTATAGATCTGCTGGATGAAGCGCTTGCCGAGCTCGTCCGCGGGATGGGCTTTTCCGGCAAAGATGATTTGAACCGGCCGCCAGCGGTTTCCCAAAATTTTCTTGATCCGCTCGAGGCTGTGAAAGAGCAAGGTCGCCCGTTTGTAGGCGGTGAATCGTCTGGCAAAGCCGATGGTCAACGCTTCCGGATCGAGGAGGGTGCCGGCGGCCAGAAGTTGAATCGGATCGGCGCGATCCTCCGTCCATGACGTCCTGGCCCGCTCCCGGATGAAGCCGAGCAATTTTCGCTTCAGATGCTGGCGCGTCTCCCATAAGAGGTCGTCCGGAATGTCCATCACCCGCTGCCAGAGCATCGAATCATCATGATGATGGACCCAGTCGGGTGAAACATACTTCTTATATAGATCGTTCATTTCCGGGGCGACCCAGGTCGGCACATGGATGCCGTTTGTAATCGAAATAATCGGGACCTTCTCGACATCGGTATTCGGCCAGAGATGCTGCCACATCTTCCGGGAAACCTCCCCGTGAAGTTTACTGACCGCGTTGTGCCCCTCGGTCAGATGAAGCGCAAGGACCGTCATATTGAACGCTTCTCCCCACGGCTCCGGATGGCGGCCCAGATCCCAGAAACGGTCCTGATCGAGCCCCAGCGTCGGCCAGTAATTTGAGAAATATTTTTCGATCAATGAGGCGGGAAAAGCATCATGTCCGGCCGGAACCGGCGTATGGGTGGTAAAAATGCTGGTCTTTCGAACCGACTCGGCCGCTTCTTCGAAGCTCCTCCCGGCGGTCACCCCTTCGCGAATCCGCTCCAGCATCAGAAACGAGGTATGTCCCTCATTGCAATGCCAGACGGTGGGATGAATGCCGAGGGCGCGAAGGACACGAACCCCGCCGATGCCGAGAACAATTTCCTGACGGATCCGCAGCTCCTGGTCTCCGCCATAGAGCCGGGCGGAAAGCTCGCGGTCCCACGGGGCATTCTCCGGAACATCGGTATCCATCAGATAAAGGCGGACCCGGCCGGCCCGGACTTCCCAGACTTTAATGAAGATCCTCCTCGGCCCCACCGGAACCTCGACCAACGCCTGCCCGGAAGGGAATTGGGCCGGCCGGATTGCAACGCTGTTCAGATCGAGCGGACGGTAAACCGCTTCCTGCCAGCCGTCGGCCTGGATCTTTTGATGGAAATAGCCCTGCGGGTAGAGAAAACCGACCCCGATGAGCGGGATCCCGAGATCTCCCGCCTCCTTGCAATGATCCCCCGCCAGGAGACCCAGCCCGCCGGAGTAAATCGGGAGGGAATTATGAAGCCCGAACTCGGCCGAAAAATAGGCGATCGAAATAGACGCAAGATCGGGAAACCGGTTCCCAAACCAGGTCGGGCGGCTCCCCAGATCGGTGTCGAATGCCTTGAGCACCGCATCATATCGGCGGAGGAAGGTCGGGTCTTCAGCCGCCTCTTTGAGCCGCTCCTGCCCGACTCCCAGCAAAACCTTCACCGGATTATGATTGGTCTGTCTCCAAAGAGGGCGATCGAGCGCCTCAAAAAGTCCCCGCGCCTCCGGATGCCAGCTCCACCAAAGATTGTAAGCAAGCTCTTCTAATCGGGCAATCCGTTGCGGAATTTGTAACAGTGGGTTCATCAAATTACATTCCTTTCTTCACATGTAGACGAGATCCATCCGGATGTCGGCGCCGTTCGCAGGACAAGCCGCTGCCTTTGAACACCGCTATCCAAGCCAGAACAAGACGAGTGGGTATTGAATGCCAGCTTAACAAAATCGGCTCCAAAGATCAACGAAACATGTGAGGAGTCAGGGGAAAAGGAGTATTCGCGCTTTCTCCTCACTACTCACTACTGACTCCTGACTCCTCACGGCTTATTGCATTTAGAAGATTGGTTTTTTAAAACAAATCGGTTAAGATGTCGTCATGTCCGAACGCCCTCTCGAAGTCCGGCCGATTTTCGTCGTCTCCGATGCCACGGGAGAGACTGCGGAAAAAATCTGCCAAGCGGCCCTCTCTCAGTTCTCTCAAGATAAAACCGTGCTGGCCCGCCGGCATTACATCCGCTCCGAAGCCCAGATTCAAGAAGTGCTCCAGGAAGCAAAATCACGCCAAGGCTTGATCATCTTTACCTTCGTCTCCGAACCGCTTCGTCTCAAAATGCGGGAAGGAGCGCTCCAATCGGGGCTGCTCGCCGTCGATCTCCTCGGCCCTTTGTTGACGGCGATGAGTCACTTTCTCAACAGTCCTCCCCGCTCCGAGCCGGGCCGGCTTCATCGCATCGACACCGACTACTTCAGCCGCGTGGAAGCGGTGCAGTTCACCGTGAAACACGACGACGGCCAAAACATCCAGGGGGTCCCCAAGGCCGACATCGTTCTGGTCGGTCCCTCTCGGACGGCGAAGACCCCGCTCTCGATTTACCTGGCTCAGTTCGGCTACAGGGTGGCGAACATTCCGATCATCTTGAATATCCCCCTCCCAAAAGAGCTGCAGAAGGTCGACCCGGCCAAGGTCGTCGCGCTCATCATCGACCCCCAACGTTTAATGGAAATCCGCGAGGCGCGTCTTGTGAAGCTGAACCGGAGGGTCGCCGGGTACGCCGATATGGATGCGATTGTTCAGGAGCTGAACTACTGCCGCGAGCTCTACCGGCAGAACCCCAAGTGGGGCATTCTCGACGTCACCGGGCGCGCCGTGGAAGAGGTCGCGACCGATATCATGGGCTGGATCCGTCGAGCCGACCCCCTCCGATAATCCCCCATCAAACGATCCCCACGACAACGATCCCTATGTTAAAATGAGATGCGGAGGGCAAAGACCGATGGATTCCGGCTGGATCGGAGAAACGACCGAATCCGATTTTGAAGAGAACGTCATCGCCGCATCGAAAACAACACCGGTGCTGGTCGATTTCTGGGCCGCTTGGTGCGGCCCTTGCCGGATGCTCACCCCGATTCTGGAGCGGGTGGTCAACGGCTATCAAGGGAAGGTTCGACTGGTCAAGGTGAACACCGATGAGAACCCGAGCCTCGCGGGCCGGTACCGGATTCAGGGAATCCCGGCCGTGAAAGCTTTTGTCGACGGCCATATCGTTGATGAATTCGTCGGCGTCCTGCCCGAGCGGCAAATCCGGGAATTCGTCGACAATCTCGTCCCGTCCGAGGCCGATCTCCTCGCCCAAAAGGGGCGCCCCTTGGAAGAGAGACAGCCGCTGGAGGCGATGGGCCTCTACGAAGAGGCGCTCCGGCACGAGCCGCAACATGCCGCTTCCTTGCTCGGAAAGCTTCGGCTTCTTCTCGCGCTGGAGCGGATCGAGGAGGCCCGCCTCTTCTTCAATCATCTTCCGGCCGCGCTTCAATTTCATGAAGAGACCCGCCGCCTTCAGATTCGACTCGACCTCGCCCTCTCACAAAAAAGCGCGCCCAGTCTGGCCGAACTGCGGGCCCGTGTGTCGCGAGAGCCGGAGAACCTCCAACATCGATTCGATCTTGCAATCCGCCTTGCCGCCGAGGGGGAGTATGAGGAAGCGTTGGAAACCGACCTGGCCATTGTCCGGAAAGATCGTCGATTCAAAGAGGACGGCGCCCGTAAGGCGATGCTCCAGATCTTTGAGGTCATCGGCCCCCGCTCCCCGCTCGCCGAGAAATATCGGGAGAAGCTGGCCGAGATCCTCTTTTAAGCGCTGAACTCCCCCTCCCTCCGGTTCACCATCCAGACGCTGATCAAAATCAATCCCATCCCCAAAAGTTGTTTGATCGAGATCGATTCCGAGAGGAGGAAGACCGCCAGCAGCAGGGCGGTCACCGGGATCAGGTTGCTGAAGATCGCTGCCCGGGTCGGGCCGACCGCTTGAAGACCGATGTTCCAGGCAAAAAAAGCGATCACGGAGGCGAAGAGGATCAGATAGGTGAGCGCGCCCCAGGCCGACGGCGGAACCGATTGCATCGGCGCCCCTTCCAACATCGCAAAGGGAACCACCATCGTCGTGCCGATGGCGAACGTCGCCATCGTGAGGGAAAGAGAAGAGTGATGTTTTAAAATCATTCGCGCGAAGAGCGTGTACAAGACCCAGGAAAGCACGCCGAGACAGACAAAGAGATCTCCCTGCCAAGGAGCGATCACCTCTCCGCGAGGGACACGGACGACCACCAAGATCACCCCGACAAAAGAGAGAAGGCATCCGACCGTCCGTCTCCGGGTCAACGGCTCCCTGAAGAAAAGCGAAGAGAGGAGAACGGTCAGAACCGGCGTCGATCCCATGATGATCCCCGCCTCCGAAGCAGGGATGGTCCGAAGGCCATAGTAGTTCGAGAGCTGATTTCCGATCATCGAGAGAAAAGCGAGGAGAAAGAGAAGGGGAACCTCCCGTCGTTGGAACCGCGGGCGTTGATCGTTTGTCCGCCACCAAAACGGCAAAAGACAGAGGGTCGCCCCCGTCCCCCGCAGAAGGGCAAGGCGCAGCGGCGGGAAATAAGTGACCCCCCATTTTTGGGCGATCACCGAGCCGCCCCAGAGAAAGGCGGCGAGCATCAACAAGAGAGAGGCGGTGCGATGTGAGACCGGCTTCATCCCGTCGGAATCCGCCCCTCGTCGAGGTCGATCATGTCGAGAACATTGATCGAGGCCAGATCGACCTTCGCGACCAGCTCCGGATAAATCTTTTTCCGATATTCAGCCGTCTCGGGCGTGGGGCGGGCGGCTGCAATCGCCCTAGCCCAGGCTTCCTTCTCCGAAGCGGTATGCGGGATCGCGTGTCGCTCCACCCAGGCGAGGACCGCGTCGTCATTCTCTTCGCTCAGGACGGCCTCCCTGAACTGCTCCGCATCGAGCCCGGTAAACGAGAGGAATCGGCCGTCGAGGGTCAATCCCGCCGGCCTGAGGAGATTGCCGACATACTCCGGCGGGAGGGCCCCCTTCGCGTGCAGCCGGATCTTGTCGATGAGCCGGGGCAGAAGGAGATATCCGCCCAGCCGCTCGCGGGGGGATCGGAGCAAAGCGCTCATGGGCATCACGGCTTCGTTTCCTTTCGGCGGACAAAGATCATCGAGCTGTATCCTTCCTCTTCCGTCGTCACAAAGCCGAGTTTTTCATAGAAGGGGCGCTTGTCCCTGGTCAGCAGATAAAAGACCGGAACCTTCTTTAAAGAAGGATGGGTCAGAATTTTATAGATCAGCGCGCGGCCGACCCCTTTTCGCTGCACCTCGGGGTGGACGATCACATCGTAGACCGCCGCGCGGAAAATATAATCGGTCAAGACCCGCGCGAAGGCGACCAGGCGGGGCCCCTCCCAAAGGGAGAAGACCAGACTGGAATGGGTGAGGACCTGTCGGGTTTCTTCCAGCGTCCGATCCTTGGACCAGTCGGCGTAGCGGTAAAGGGCCAAGACCTCTTTCGGATCGATCTCCCGGCTGTCGCTGAACCGGAGCGGCGTTTTCATTTCGGCGTGGTTTGATTCATCCATCGGCAGGCTCAAAACGGCTTTCGCGCGACGACGATTCGAATCGCCATCGGCAGGGCGATCTCCTCCCCTTTTCGAAACTGCTCGACCGCCTCTTTGATCTGACGCTCCGCCTCCCCCCGATCCTTTGCCGAGAGCTTGGCGAAGAGCGGCTGGAGCGGGGCCGCCATGTCGAGAAGGTTCGTCCAATAGGTGTCGGCCGAATCGTAGAACGAGTCGGCCTGGATCTCGTCATCGCCGAGTTTCTGAAGGCCCGCCTGCTCCGCCATTCCCGAAAGGTCTCCCGGCTTCGCCAGCCGGAAGATCCCCGGCTGGCCGGGGGGAGGGGTCGGCAGGTCGATGAACCGCCTGAGAACCTCCATCGGAATTCGGATGAAGGGGTTCTGATCCGGCACCGACCAGACCGCCGCCGCCAGATAGCCGCCGGGCTTCAGCACCCGGGCGATCTCGGCCACGGCCTTCGGAACATCGGGAAGAAACATCAGGCAGAACCGGCTGATCACCGCATCAAACGACCCATCCCCCTCCGATAGGTGGGTCGCATCGGCGACGCGAAAATCCAAATTGAAAAGCCCCAAGCCGTATGCCTTACGCTTGGCCCGATCGAGCATCTCCTCCGAGAGATCGAGGCCGAGCACCTCTCCCTGATTCCCCACCGCATCGGCGGCGACAATCGCCGGATAGCCGGTCCCGGAGCCGAGGTCCAACACCCGCTGTCCCGGCCGGATCCGCGCATCGCCGACGAGCCGGTGGTTGAGAAAGGAAAGATTTTGATGGAGCAACGCATCCCACTTCTCCCAGGCCGGCGCCACCCGGCTCCAATCTTGCCGCTGCTGATCGATGATCTCTTCGGGGCTCATCTGCGCCATGGAAATTCCTTTCCTTCATTATGATCCGACGTAGGACGTCCCTCGGGGACGTCTCTACAAATCAATGTTTTGGATATGCCCTGTCACCCGCGTGGCGAGGTCGATTCGATTGCCTCGCGCCACCGGCCAATCGCTTTGAACCGGCCCGGAATGGCATTATGTCCGCTGAAGGTGTAATTGTCCAAAATCCCGAGAAGGTCGAAGTCGACGAAACGGGGCCGCCTATCAACCAGGAAGGGAGACTCCTGCAGCATCTGATCGATCGGGATTAGGAGCGCTTCGAGCTCTCCTTGTAACTGCGCTTCTTGCCGACGCCACGCATCGAGACAGCCGGCGCCGAACTTCCGCTCTTTGTGACGAAGGAACATCGCGCGATCGTAGGTGTCCGGCAGCCAGGAGAGGTAGTGGATGTCATTCAGCTTGAAGCCGACCGATTCCAGTTCGTTCTCGATGTACCGGGCCAGAATCGCCTGAATTCCTTCCAGGTTCGGGGGGAATAGGCCGAGATTAAATTTCCGATCGAGATGGTGCGCGATCTCCTGACCGAAATCGGTTTGATCCCAGACGACCTGATCCCCATCTTCCAAGAGAGGAATCTTGTAAGATTGGCCTTGGCTCTTC
>SCUR01000110.1 GCA_004297235.1 Candidatus Manganitrophaceae bacterium
TGCTTTGCATCCACCCGGAAGCAGCGATCCCGGCCCACGGTGAGATCGATGAAGCGAGAGCGGATGAGATTCAGCGGGGCGCGTAAGTCGAAGCGGCGTCGGGCAAAACAATTGACAATCATAGTGAGCGGAGATAGAATGGAAACGTTTTTGGGAAGGAGCGTATGAAAGTTCAGGTCGAAGAAATCACCCCTGTTAAGAAGTCCCTCAAGATCGAAATCCCGCAAGAAATCGTCTCCAATGAATTTGAGATCGCCTACTCCGACCTGAAAAAAAAGGCGAAGCTTCCCGGCTTCCGTCCGGGAAAGGCGCCTCTTTCCCTTCTTGAGAAAAAGTTCGGACCCTCGGTCGAAGAGGATATCGTTCGCAAGCTGGTCCCGGAGTACTATCAGAAAGCAATCAAAGAGACCGGTCTCTCGCCCGTGGAGTTCCCCTCGATTGAGAAGATCGAGCTAAAGAAGGGGGCCCCCCTTCTCTTCACGGCGACGGTGGAGATCAAACCGACGATTCAGCTCTCAAGCTACGCGGGAATCCCGGTCTCACGCAAAGAGATCACGGTCACCGACGAAGAGGTTGAACAGACGTTGAAGCGCCTTCAGGACGAACAAGGGCGACTGGAGTCTTCTCCCGAGGACCATGCCGTCGATGCATCCAATTATGCTATAATCGATTTCGAAGGATCGATTGACGGAAAACCGGTCGAACAAGGGAAAGCCGAGGGATATACCTTACAAGTCGGCTCGACGACCTTTCCTTCCGAATTTGAATCCTCCCTGCTCGGAAAAAAAAAGGGAGATCGGCTTGAAGTCGACGTCCCCTACCCTGCAGACTATCCGAATAAAGAAATCGCAGGCAAGACCGTCCATTTCAAAATCCATGTGAAGGAGATCAAAAACAAGGTCCTCCCGCCGCTGGATGACGAGCTCGCAAAAGATATCGGTCTCTCCTCTCTGACCGAACTGAAGGAAAAGATCAAAACAACACTGCTGGAACAACGAAACGCTCAACAGGAACACGATCAGAAGAATAGCCTCATGAAGAAGCTGGTCGAAATGCACACGTTCGACGTTCCCGAGTCGATGGTGGATCGTGAACTGCACATCATGATCGATCGACTCCAGGAGCGCGTTCAGCAAAAACTCGATCATGAGGCGCTTCACAAGGAGTATGAATCGACGGCCAAGGAGCGGGTCAAAGGAACCTTCATCTTAAATGCGATCGCCGAGGCGGAAAAACTCGAAGTGACCGAGCAGGAAATTGATGAGGAGATCGGCCGCCTCGCACAGCGCGCCAAGGTGTCGCTCCAGGAAGCGAAACGCGCCATCCATCAGCAAGAAGGATCCTTGGAAGGCTTAAAGGCAAGAATCAGAGAGGAAAAGGCCCTCAACCGGGTTTATTCTCAAGCCCAATTTGTTGAAGACAAAGAGCAAACCCCATAGAAGCCGTCAGGCCGACTTACCCTTGGCCGACAGCAAAGGAGAAACGGCGTAATGCTAGTACCCATGGTGATCGAACAGACGACCCGCGGCGAGCGAGCCTATGATATCTACTCCCGCCTTCTCAAAGACAGAATTATCTTTTTAGGAACGGCGGTCGACGACAACATCTCCAATCTGATCATCGCGCAACTGCTCTTCCTCGAAGCGGAAGATCCGGAGAAAGATATCAACCTCTATGTGAACTCTCCGGGGGGCTTGGTCACGGCAGGGCTCGCAATTTATGATACAATACAATATATCAAGTCACCTGTCTCCACCATCTGCATCGGGCAAGCGGCCAGCATGGGGGCCCTCCTTCTCGCGGCCGGCACAAAGGGGAAACGATACGCCCTTCCCAATGCCCGGATCATGATCCATCAGCCGATGGGCGGCTTTCAGGGACAGGCCACCGACATCGACATCCACGCCCGGGAGATCTTGAGGATGCGGGAGCGCTTAAACGAAATCCTGGCAAAACATACCGGACAGCCGATCGAAAAAATTCGCACCGACACGGAGCGGGATTATTTTATGTCGGGTGACGAAGCAAAGGTATACGGCTTGATCGACGAGGTCATCGAGCGGGCGCCGGTACGGAAGTAACGAAGATCGGAAGAGCACA
>SCUR01000111.1 GCA_004297235.1 Candidatus Manganitrophaceae bacterium
CGGATCGTCTCGATCAGCCGCCCGAAATCCTGCGGAATGGCATAGCCGACCGTATCGGGAATGTTGACCGTTTTGGCCCCCGCGGCAATGACCGCCTCCAGAACTTCGCAGAGGTAAATCTCGTCGGAACGGGTGGCGTCCATCGGGGAGAACTCGACATCTTCGACGTAACCGCGCGCATGCGAAACCATCTCAACGGCGCGTTTGAGCGCTTCTTCCCGCGTGAGGCGAAACTGGTGTTTCAGATGAATGTCGGAGGTGGAGATGAAAGTATGGATCCGGACCCTGGCGCCCCCCTTCAGCGCCTCCCAAGCGCGGTCGATATCGGCCGGCTTGGCGCGGGCAAGGCTGCAGATGACCGGCCCGTCGACCTCGTTGGCGAGCGTTCGGACCGCTTCGAAATCGCCCGGCGAGCTGTAGGCGAAGCCGGCTTCGATGATATCGACCCCTAAGCGGGCCAACTGCTTGGCGATCGAGAGCTTTTCCTCGACGTTCATGCTGGCGCCGGGGGATTGCTCCCCATCTCGAAGGGTAGTATCAAAAATTTGAATCATCCTGGCCATCGTCTCTTCCTCGGTTTTTTTAATTCCATAAGTAAATGGCCTTCACCCATGGACGAAGGCCAATCTACCGAACGGACTCTCTGCTAAAGAAAGAGTCCGGATTAGTTTTTAAGGATGATCTCTTTGTCCTCGATATCTTCGATCCCTTCGCTGGAGGGAGGAGGCGCTTCGCCCGATTTTTTCGAAAGACGCTGATACAGGGCGACGATCGGCTTCTCGGTGAGGCCGGAGAGGACATAGATCGCAAAAAGGGAGAAGAGCATGACCTGCGGAGCGGTGACCAGGACCAGGAGAACAAGAACCAGGCTGACCAGGAGACTGAACGGTTTTCGGTCCTTCAGGTTAAATTTTTTGAAGCTCCGGTAGCGAAGATTGCTCACCATGAGAAAGGCCAATAAATACGTGAGGGCCAGAATGAGTGCGGGGCGGATCTCTTTTCCGAAATGGAGGATATAACTGTCGAGCATGACCGATGTGGCGATCAGGCTGGCTGCGGCCGGAATCGGGAGTCCGACAAAATCTTTCGACTCGGGTCCGGAGACCTGAACATTGAATCGGGCCAGGCGGAGCGCGCCGCAGACGATGTAGAGAAAAACGGCGACCCATCCGAGACGGCCATAACCACTGAGCGCCCAGGAGTAGATCAAGAGGCCGGGCGCGACGCCGAAGGAGACCAGGTCGGCGAGCGAGTCATACTCCACGCCGAATCGGCTGGTGGTTTTGGTTAAACGGGCCAATTTGCCGTCGAGCGAATCGAAAATCGACGCAGCCAAAACGGCGATCGAGGCCATGACATATTCCGCGTTGAAGACGGAGATGATGGCGAAAACGCCGCAGAAGAGGTTTCCGCTGGTGAAGAGATTGGGAATGATGTAGATTCCCTTCCGTCTGAATTCTTTTATTTCCGGTTCTTTCTTTGAATTCATCTTAAAATTCCAAGAATGGTTTCGCCTCCCCGGACCTTTTGCCCCAAAGAGACGCGAACTTCCGTCTCAATCGGGAGAAAGAGGTCGACACGGGAGCCGAAACGGATGAGGCCGAATCGCTCGCCCCGATTTAACACCGTTCCCTCTTTGATCCAGCAGACAATCCGCCGGGCGATCAGCCCTGCGATTTGGATGCAGACAACCCGCTTTCCAGCCGGGGTTTCCAAAACAACCGCGTTTTGCTCATTCTCCAGCGAGGCCTTGGGAACGTTGGCGGCGAAGAAGCGGCCTGCATTGTAAGAGACGCCGATTACCTTCCCGGCGACAGGGACCCGGTTAATATGGACGTTGAAGACATTGAGGAAGATACTGATTTTGATCGCCGGTTTGTTTAGATAGCGACCTTCCTCCGTCCTCGATATATCGACGATCTTTCCGTCGGCCGGAGAGACTAAAATCCCTTCCGACTGGGGGACCTGTCGATGGGGGTCCCTGAAAAACCAGAGACAAAAGAGGGTGAGCGCTCCGAAGACCGCGCCCGCCACCCGGCCGAGGAGGAATCCTCCTGCCAGCGTCAGGAGCACCCCGATGGCGATGAAAATAAATCCCTCTTTTGCGATCGGAAACTGTGTTTCTTCTGTCATGTTCAACCTCGTCCGGTACTAAAATAGATCGGAAGAGC
>SCUR01000008.1 GCA_004297235.1 Candidatus Manganitrophaceae bacterium
GGCTTGAATGACTCTTGATTGACTTTTGATTTTTCAACCGGATAAAATAGGAACCATTCACTTCCAAGCCTTTGGAAAGACCGCCCGCTCCATCCTCACCGACGGCGCATCCGACCGATCGGATGGAGCGTAACAATCCGATCAACGCTTTCCCTCATTTTTTCCGCTCTTCATCTTGAGAACAGCCCGATTATCGGCTGAGAGGAAGCGGGCTCCCTCTTCCATGATGAGACGAAGGGGGTCATGCAATTTCCGACAAGACCGGCAGCAATATCTTCAGCTCAACCTTCGACAAACGGGATCTTTCATTCGTGCTCGGTGGCGCTCACGCATTGACCATAAGGATGGACCGATGGAGAACGTGATCAAGGGGGAGGGACGGCAGACCGCAAGAAGAAAACTGGGAGATGTTTTGGTGGAAAATGGATTTCTCACTCCAAATCATATCCTGCGTGCGCTCGATGAACAGCGGAAGATCGGGAAGCGGCTGGGGCAGGTTCTCGTTGAGCTCCAAATGATCTCGGAAGGGCAGATCGCCCAATCGCTGGCCTCCCAGCTCGGTCTGGGATATACCGAGCTGACCGAGGCGCGAATCGATCCGGCCCTTCTTCTCCTCATTCCGGAAGCGCTCGCCAAACGCCACCTCGCCGTGCCGCTTGAAATTCGAAATAAAAAACTGACGGTCGCCATGGACGATCCGCTCGATTACGAATCGATCAACGATCTCCGATTCCATGCCGGGATGGCAATCGACCCGGTCATCGCCACGCGAAGGGCCATTCTTGAGACGATCGAACAGAACTATCGCCTCGACACGTCGGTGGAGAAGATCGTGGAAGCCTCCGCAAAGGATTTCGGAGGGGCGACGATCCAGGTCGTCTCCGCCCTGGAGGATGGCAATCTTCTGCAAGCGGAAGTCCGTTCCCTGGAAGAGCGAAGCCGCCTTGCGCCGGTAATCCAATTGGCCAATCTGATCCTGAGCAAGGCGATCAAGCTGCGGGCCAGCGACATCCATATAGAACCGACCGGAAAAGATTTTCAGGTCCGGTATCGAATCGACGGCCTTCTGAAAGAAGATATGCGTCTCCCCAAATGGGTCCAAAATCCATTGATCTCCCGGATCAAAATCCTGGCCAAGCTGGATATCGCCGAGCGGCGCCTCCCGCAGGACGGCGCGGTCCGAGTGATGGCCGAGAGCCACAAAGTCGACCTCCGCGTCTCCACCCTTCCGACCCATCATGGGGAGAAGGTCGTCTTACGCATCCTGGACCAATCACGCATTCTGATTCAGCTCGATCAGATCGGACTGGACGAAAAAGATCTTCGGTCGATCCGCCAGATGGCCCGGAAGAAAAAAGGGATCGTCCTGGTCACCGGCCCGACCGGAAGCGGAAAAACCACGACGCTCTATGCGCTCATTAACGAATTAAAATCGGAGACGACGAACCTTACCACGGTCGAAGATCCGGTGGAGTACATGATCGAGGGGGTCAACCAGGTCCAAATCAATTCGGAAATCGGGCTCACCTTCGCCGCGGCCCTCCGATCGATCTTGCGTCAAGACCCGAATGTAATCC
>SCUR01000112.1 GCA_004297235.1 Candidatus Manganitrophaceae bacterium
TTCGGGATCGGCACCGTCGTCCTTCCGCCGAGCGAGGCGAACAGCGAAATCGCCGCCACGGAATAGCTTGCGAGAAAATCAAAGGTCATCGCCGGGGCATGCTCGGAGATCACCCCGAGGATCGCCTGCTGTCCTCTTTCATTGATGAGAGGATAGCAGAGCCCGAGGATCAACCCGACGAAGAAAAAAGGGAGGGCCCGCTTCAAGATCCCCTGCAGCAGCTTGATCCAGTTCATCCCTTCGGTTCGCTTCAACATCCCCGTCCGCTCCGGTTCCTGTATATTCCAATTCGTCCCCTCCGTCAACTTCCGGACGGCGGATCTCCCAACAAAAACCGACCCGGCGGGATCAGACGCGAAACAAAAAGGGAGACCCCAAAACCATCCCCTACGTAGAACAGCCCGAAGCGGGAGACCGGCTTTGTTGACTTCCACCGGAATCCATATTATAAGAATCAGGCTTTAAGAATCCTCACCATTCACTCAGGAGGTTCGCACGTTGGACTGGCTCGCTGATCCCCAGGATGGATTGCGTTGACGACCCTCACGGCGCTGGAAATCGTGCTCGGAATCGACAACATCATCTTCATCTCGATCCTCGCCGGCAAGCTTCCGGCCGGAGAGCAGGCCAAGGCGCGCACCGTCGGGCTGATGCTGGCGATGTTCACCCGGGTCGCCCTTCTCTTCTCCCTCACCTGGATCATGCGCCTGACCGCGCCGCTCTTCACCCTCTTGACCAACGAGATTTCCGGCCGCGACCTCATCCTGCTCGGCGGGGGCCTCTTTCTTCTCGCCAAAGCCACGCATGAAATCCACGAGAAGCTGGAGGGAGAGGAGGGACACGCCTCGGCGCGGGCGGCCGTATCGTTCACCAGCGTGATCATTCAAATCGGCCTCCTCGACATCGTCTTTTCGCTCGATTCGGTGATTACCGCGGTCGGGATGGCCAATCAGATCTCGATTATGATCATCGCCGTCATCATCGCGGTGGTCTTCATGATCTTCTTCTCCGGGGCGATCAGCGATTTTGTCCATCGCCATCCGACCGTGAAGATGCTCGCCCTCGCCTTCCTCCTCTTGATCGGGGTCACCCTGATCGCCGAAGGGCTCGATCACCACTTCTCCAAAGGCTATATCTACTTCGCCATGGCCTTCTCCGTTTTTGTGGAGATGCTGAATCTAAAGATGCGGGGGCGCAGCGCAACGCCGGTGAAGCTTCGAGAGCCCTATGTTGAGGGAAAAAGCAAACGATGATGGAATCCGGATCGAGAAGAGCGGACGTTAGGCGGCCCGGGCGCGCCCTCGGGCGTATTCAATGACCCCCGGCAGGATCGACACAACGATAATGCCGAGGATCACCAGCGTGAAGTTCTGCTTCACGACCGGAATGTTTCCGAAAAAATACCCGCCGAACAAAAACAGGCTAATCCAGAGCAAGCCGCCGACAATGTTGTAAAGGGCGAAATGCCCGTAGCGCATTCGCCCGATCCCCGCCACAAAGGGGGCAAAGGTCCGGATGATCGGGACAAACCGGGCGAAGATAATCGTCTTGCCGCCGTACTTCTCGTAAAACCGGTGTGTCCGGTCGAGGTATTCCTTCTTGAGAAAACGGCCATCCTCTCGCTGAAAGACCTTGGGACCGAGCAGATGGCCGATCCAATAGTTGACCGCATCCCCCAAAATCGCAGCGATGCTGAGAAGAATAAAGAGCCAACCGATGTTCAGCGACGTCCCGGCGGCGAGGGCGCCGACCCCGAAGAGAAGCGAGTCGCCCGGAAGAAACGGGGTGACGACCAGACCGGTTTCGCAAAAGATAATGAGGAAGAGGATGAGATAGGTCCAGAGTCCGTAGTTCTCAAAGACCGAGGTGAGATGCCGATCGAGATGAAGGAAGAGATCGATGAACGTTTTAATCAGTTCCACGACGGTCCATTCGGGCGTTAGACATTCTGCGGCGGGTTGCTGGTCGCTCCACGCGCGGCGATCCGACTATTTCTTCACCCCGCGGAGCGGAACCGCCTCTCCCCTTTTCTCGATCTCCTCGATCAGCAATCGGTGCGCGTCGCATCCGACCACCTGCTTTACTTTTTTCGGTTGCGGCGGATGATGGGGAAGAAGGAACTGCTCTTTCACGCTGAGGATTCGATTGAGCGATTCGTTGAGGCGCTCCTGGGTGATCGTCCCCTTCTCCAAGGCGTGAATGAGCGCTTCGAGAACCGCCTTCTGCTGATCGAGCGAGTGGCAGACCAGAATGAGATCTGATCCCGCCTGAACCGCCTTCACCGCGGCCTCGGGAACGGTGTATCCGTCGGTGATCCCCTTCATCTCCAGATCATCGGTCACCACCAGCCCTTCGAACTGGATCGTCTTGCGGAGCAGCTGCGTGATGATCTTTTTCGAAAGAGAGGCGGGATACTTGTCGTCGAGCTTCGTGTAGAGGACATGGGCCGTCATGATGGCGTGAAGGCGGTTTTCGGCCGCATGAATAAACGGCTTCAGTTCCAGATCGGCCATCCGATGAAGCGGGTGATCGACGCGCGGGAGGGTCTTGTGCGAGTCGGCGGAGGTGTCGCCGTGCCCCGGGAAATGCTTGCCGCAGGCGACGACCCGCTGGTCGTGCAGGGCGGCGATCATCGCCAGCCCATGCTTCGCGACCAGGGTCGGGCTCGATCCGAAAGCGCGGTCGCCGATGATCGGATTCTTCGGATTGGTGTCGACGTCGAGGACGGGGGCGAAGTTCATGTTGATCCCGACGGCCGCCAGCTCCTTCCCCATCGCCTCGGCGCAGCTGTAGGTCAGATCGACCGCGTCGCATCGGCCGAGCGTTTGTGCCGGGGGAAATTGGGTGAAGGGAGGCGCCAGGCGCGAGACCCGTCCCCCCTCCTGGTCGACGGCGATGAAGAGGGGGGCGTCGGGGGCCGCCTTCTGAAGCGACTCGGTCAGCTTAGCGCACTGGACCGGATCTTTGATGTTCCGTGAAAAGAGAATGACGCCGCCGATATGATGCTTCCGGATCAACTCCTCGACCCCCTCGGAAGGGGAGGTTCCGTCAAACCCCACCATCAGGAGCTGGCCGATCTTATGGGTCACTTTCATTATCAATCTCCCGGGATGCGGGTCCCTGTTTGGGTTTTCAAACTTCCTCCACCGGCGGGGCCGACGGCAAAGAGGCGGATAAGGCCGTTTTACCTGCTTTTGCTCTTTTGCTGCTTGGCCAGATTCGTCAGGTACTGAACCAAGAGACGAAGGCCGGTCCCGGTCGATCCCTTCGGGACGTAAGGACGCGGCCGCTCTCCGTTCCAAGAGGTCCCGGCGATATCGAGGTGAACCCACGGCGTCTCTCCGACGAACTGTTTGAGGAATAAGGCCGCCGTGATGCTCCCCCCCGGCCGTCCGCCGGTATTCTTCAGATCGGCGATCTCGCTTTTGATCTGATCGTAGTATTCTTCCCAGAGCGGCAACGGCCAGACCCGCTCGCCGGTCTCCTCGCTCGCCTTCTGAACGTGCGCGTTCAGCTTCGGATCGTTGCCGAAGAGGGCCATGGCATGATGGCCCAGAGCCACCACGCAGGCGCCGGTGAGGGTCGCCAAATCGATCATCGCCATCGGCTCGTACCGCTGGGCATAAGCCAGGGCGTCGGCCAGACAGAGCCGCCCTTCGGCGTCGGTATTGATCACCTCCACCGTCTTTCCGGAAAGGGTGGTGACGACATCGCCCGGATGCATGGCGGTTCCGCTCGGCATGTTGTCGGTCGCAGGAAGGATGCCGACGATGTTGAGGGGAAGCTTGAGTTGGGCGGCGACCCGCATCGTTCCCAGCACCGTCGCACCGCCGCTCATATCGTACTTCATCTGCTCCATGTTCTCCGCCGGTTTCAGCGAGATGCCGCCGGAGTCGAACGTAACCGACTTGCCGATGAGGGCGACGGGACGTCCCCTTTTCTTGGCCCCTTCATATTCCAACACGATAAATTTCGGCGGCTCGACCGTTCCCCGCGCCACGCCGAGGAGCGCCCCCATTCCAAGCCGCTCCATGTCGGAGCGCTCCAGCACATTGAGATGAAGGTGATAATCGGAAGCGATTTTCTTCGCCTCCTCCGCCAGCCGGCTCGGCGTCACCACGTTCGAAGGGGTGTTGCAGAGATCCCGGACATAGTTGACCGCTTCGGCGATGGTCCTTCCGCGGAGAACGCCCATTTGAATCTCGACGATCTTTTTTTCGTCCGGCTCGACCAGCGTGCACTCCCGGACTTCTTTCGGCAGGGTTTGCCGGTCGGTTTTGTAAACTTGAAACTGATAGAGGCCCAGAACCACCCCCTCTACCATCGCCTGCGCCAGATCCTGAATGGCGATCCGAGGAAGCCCTTTGCCGTGAATTTGCGTCGCGAATTGGCCGAATTTCATCTCGCGAATCTGCGTGGCCGCGCGTCCCGCCGCCTGACGAATCCGATCGAGGGTGACCTCCGACCGCTTGCCCAATCCCAACAGCAGAAGGCGCGGCGATGCGATCTTCCGATCGGTTCGAAGCAGGAGGGTCTGAAGAAACTTTCCGGTGAACTCCTCCGAGGCGAGCACCTCCTGGATTTTGCCGCCGATCGCTTTATCGATCGACGCCGCCTCGGGAAGGAGCCCCTCCCCTTCGTAATGACCGAGAATGAGGACCTCCGACGCCTGCTTCGTGAGCGGTCCCCTTTGAACTTTAAATTCCATTCGAACTCCCTCTTTTAGACGCCCCGCATCTCCGGGTCCCAGATATATTTGTGAAGCTGCAATTGAAACCGGACCGGCAGCTTCTCCTCCAAAATCCACTCGGCCAGCTGCCTCGGTTCGATCTGATCAAAGACGGGGGAAAAAAGAATGGGATGCTCCCGCAGGCTCGGATAGCGCGACAGAACCCCCTTGGCCCAATCGTAATCGGTCCGATCGGCGATGACGAATTTGACTTCATCCCCCTGCTTCAGCCGATCCAGGTTTTCCCAGTGAACCGCGTGGCTCATCTTGCTGCCGGGGCACTTGATATCCATGATAACGACGGCCCGGGGATCGACCCGGTCGATCGGAACGCTTCCGCTCGTTTCGATCAAAACAGTATGCCCTCCATCAAGGAGCGCGGTCACAAAGGGATAAACCTCTTCCTGCAAGAGCGGTTCTCCCCCCGTCACTTCGACCAGGCGACAACCGTAACCGCGCACTTCTTCGAGAACCGATTCTACGGACCGATCGACCCCTTCGTAGAAAGCATAGGCGGTGTCGCACCAGCCGCATCGCAGATTGCAAAAGGTCGTCCGAACGAAAACGCAGGGAAGCCCGGCATAGGTCGATTCTCCCTGGATGCTCTTAAAAACCTCATTAATTTTCATAAAATTTTTTGAAGGTATTTTCGTCAAGAAGATAGAAGGGAGGGAGATCGGCCTTCCGGCGCTCCAGTTGGCGTCGATCTTTAATGCGCCGTTGCTGATGGCGGCGGTCCAAGCCGGCAACCGGATAAATTTGTGCTCGACGATCGGGGCCGTAGCCGCGCGTCATCTGTCGCCGCTCTTCCTTGCGTCGCTCCACGCCTGCCTCCAAACCGTTGGGATTTTAACAGGTTACCTCACCAACGTCAAGCGGGAAGAGACCTGATGAGAAGCCGTCGATTAGCGCCGCGCAGGACGGCAGCCAAAGGTCCGTCGGAGCAAACAAGGGACGTTCCGGGGGGAGCGCAAAGGGTCAAGGCAAAAGGATTCGCCGGGATCTGCGCGTCACCTGCAGGAAGGTTTTCTTTATAAATGATGAAAGGTCAAGAGCGCTTAAGGATTCATCGAAGAGGTAATACGCGCCGCTTTAAGGCGTTTCTTCCTGGCCTCTTTCTGCTTTCTCTTTCTTTTTACGGAGGGTTTTTCGTAGAAGCTTCTGCGTTTGAGTTCTTTTAAAAGGCCCTCTTTCGCCAGCTGTCGCTTAAGGGCCTTCAATGCCTTTTCGATTTGATTCTCGTAGACTTTGATCAAACAGTTCTCCTTTTTCCGACCGGGTGAAATCCAGACGGACCGATCTAAAACAATGTTAAATTAAAAGCCCCCAGAATATGGAAAGCTCTCTGGGGGCAGAGCCGAATGTCAAGAGTGAACGCAATTATTACCTAAATCCGAATCATTGTCAAGAAAAATGATGGTATTCAATAAGACTTTTGAGGAAAAAAGAGGGGCGATCCATTCCCTTCCCTCTTCGATCCGAGCGACGCCGCTCCAGGCCTACAAAAAATTTTGTAAGTTTTAAACCTCCTGTTTTGGAAAACGAACGAAAAAAGTGGCCCCTTCCCCTTTTTGCGATTCGACCCACACCTTTCCGTGAGCCAAATCAACGATTTTCTTTACGATCGACAACCCCACCCCGGTTCCTTCCACCTCCACCTCCTTGAGGCGCTGAAAGACCTTAAAGATCTTCTCATGGTACTCCGGATCAATGCCGATGCCGTTGTCTTTCACATAAAACTGGACCCACTCTCCTGTCTCCCGCCCTCCGATCTCAATCCGGGGGTGAGACTGATCCGCCATGAATTTGGCCGCGTTGGTGATGAGGTTTTGAAAGAGCTCGGTCAGTTGCGTCCGATCAAAGGTAAAATGCGGCAGCGCCGGATCAACGACGATCTCGATCCCCTGCTTCTCAAACCGTTCTCGATGAAGATCGAGGACTTTTTCTATGATTGTTCGCACATCCGCCGGCTCCGGCGCATTGTGCGCGCGACCGATCCGAGAAAGGGCCAATAGATCGATGATCATCTCTTCCATATAGTTTGCGTTTGAGATGACTCGCAGGAGATAATGCTTCCCTTTTTCATCCAATTGGCCGCTGTACTCCTCCATCAGGATGGAGGCCATCCCCTGCATCGAGACGATCGGAGATTTCAGATCGTGCGAAATGGTGTAAACGACCGATTCCAATTCCTGCGTCCGTATTTTGACCTCGTTCTCCAGATGCTCATGGGCCATCGCCAGATCTTCACTCATCTGGTTGAAGCTGTGAGCCAGCACACCCAGCTCATCTTTTGAAAGCGCCGGCACCAAGGCGCCGTATTCCCCCCGGCTGATTCTTCCCGTCCCTTCGATCAGAAGCTGAACGCGCAGGAGAACTTTTCTCATGAAAAACAGGGAGGCCCCCAGCGCAATGCTCCCCGTGACCACCAAGATCCAGACGATCTGTACCGTAATCCGCTTTTCTATTTGAAGGGTGTCCCGAATCGGCAGCCCCAATCGCAGGGTTCCCAAACGGGTCGTTTCCTTTAACTCTTTCCCGCCGAAGAGAAGAAATTCCTCTTCGGTCGTTGCCTGACGGATAGACCAGACCGGGAGAGAGACATCGACAACCGTTTGGTCGTTCGCCTCCAGCTCACGGTAGCCGGGCTGATCGGATCGAATGGCATTCCGCGTAACGGGATCGGTGTAGATCTTCCCCGCCTCGATGACATTCGTATGCGCCAAGACCCGACCGTTCGGATCAAGGGCCATCGCATAGACAGCGCCGGTCTGCTCCAGGCTGGCTTGCAACATCGGCAGAATTATTTTTTCACTTTCGGTTTGAAAACCGGAGACCGTTTCGGCGGGGAGGCCTTTTGTTTTCAACAATCCTCTTTTGGCGGCTTCCTCCAAAAGAATGGTGTGGACGGATCGATGCGAAAGGAAAACGATCAGCCCGGCGACCAAAAGCGTCGTTGAAATGAGAAAGATCAGGAGCTTCGTTTGAAGTTTCACGGGAGCACCTTGTCCGCTTTCCGGAGCGCCTCCGGAGGAATGTGGAGACCGGCCGACTCGGCCGATGGAATACTCACCGTCACTTCCGTCTTCTCCGGATAGACGGTGCCCTGAGCCAGCTCCCCTTCCAGCACTTTTCTGGCCGCCATCCCGGCGGCCCGGCCGATCTCACGAAAACTGCTTGAGATGGAAGCGGTCGCCCCCTGTTGAACAAAGCCGGCCGTCGGCGCATAAAAAGGAATATCGTTGGACCAGGAATACTCTTTCAGGGTTGAAACCGTTTGCGAATTGACCAGAGGAGGATCCGGTAGGAGCCAGAGCGCGTCAACCTTGCCGAAGAGAGCGCGAAGGCGGTCGGGCAGATCGCCCGGGCTATTCAACCGTTCCGAGAGAATCTCCAGTCCGATCGACTCCGAGGCCTTCCGAATCTCACTAAGATAATCTTCAACCGATTTTGAAGACCAGAGCACGGCAAGCCGCTTCAGGTTCGGCTGCAATTCTTTGAGCTTCTCAAGGAGGGTCTCTGCGCGCGGGAGGATATTGACCTCAATCGAGAATCCCTTTCGATCTCTTAGCCCCAGCGTCGTCCCCGGCGCCATCCCGTAAATCAGAACGATCCGATCGGGATAGCTCCACTGCGCCGCCTTTCCGCCGAAGGCAACGACGACGCGCGTCTCCAAAGAGATTCTCGGCGTGCCCTCCGTGATCGGAATGGGGGTGACAGAATGCCCGAGCGCCTCTTGAAGCCCTTCAAGCGCCTCGCGATAGGGACCTAATTCGGCGCTGAGAACCGCCACCACTTCCTGAGCGCACGCGATTCCGGAGACGGCCAGACAAAGGCTGGTGATCCAAGCGATCAGGATCCATTTTTCCGAGGCTCGTCTCATTCATTCGCCCATGCTCAATAAATGACAGAGAGGCCGGCGTAATAGCTCTTCGGAGTCTCGAGAAAGTCGGGAAACTCGCGATGATTCGGACTCGCCAGGTTCCTCCCTACAACAAAGATTTCGAGATCCTTCACCGGATTGTAAGCAAGCCGCGTATCCACGCGCCAGTAAGGGGGCACCTTCAGGATCTCCGACTGCCTGGAATTGGTAATGAGATAGGTGCTTTTGTAGCCGGCATTAAGGGTGGCGGAAAGCCCTCTAACAATCCGGAACATGCCGCCGGCATTCACTTTGTGTTTCGGTGTCGTCTCCTCGATCAAAACCCGGTCGGCTTCCGTGAAGGTGGATCCCTCATCGTCGATCGTCTCATACGTGTAATTGACATAGACCGATCGCGCCGGTGCGAAGCGATAGGTCAACTTGGCCTCCGCTCCCTTCGCCGTCGCCTCTCTGCTGTTATCAAAAGAGAAGATGAAGGGGGAGGGAAAAGGGAAGAAGGAGCCTTGCTGCTTCACAAAGCCGGCGGTCAGGTCGTCGAACTTCATATAGAAGAGGTTGGTCTCGGCCAGGAGCCGCCTCTCAAGATACGCGCCGTGATAACCGATCTCATACGAGTGGAGCTTAGACGGCTTCAGATCGGGGTTCCCCTCCATAATGACGGTGAAGTCGGACTGCCGGTCGACACGGGCCTCCCAC
>SCUR01000113.1 GCA_004297235.1 Candidatus Manganitrophaceae bacterium
CTTCCATACTTATCCAAAGAATCTGTCGCTGCCTCGCGATGTCATTTCGCTCACGACAAGATTCGGGAAGCGCTGCTCGGACGAATGCCGAAGGAGGATCGAAGAGCGCTGCATCTGCAGGCGGCTTTGCAATTGGAATCGATTGATCAAGGACGAACCTTTGAGTTGGCCTATCATTTCGATGCTGCCGGAGAGTCCGACCGGGCGCTTCCTTACGCCCTTGCGTCCGCCGAGCGAGCGCGCGCCCAGCACGCCTTGGAAATTGCCGAGCGGCAATACCGGATTGCCGAGCGGGGAGTGCGACAGGCGGATGACGCGACCCGCAAGCGGGTGGCTGAAGGTCTGGGCGATATGCTGATGTTGCGAGGACACTATGACGAAGCGAAGGAGATTTTTACACTGGCCCGGACTCTAGCAAAGGAGAAATTTGAGCAGGCCGAAATAGAAGGAAAGCTGGGAGAGTTAGCATTCAAACAAGGAGATGTCAAGGCGGCCGGAGAAGCGATTGAAAGGGCGCTAAAACATTTAGACAGCTTTGTCCCGAATCGACAAACTATCTTCCTCATTGGAGCGTTCTGGGAAATAGGGGTTCAGGTTGCACATACATTGTTCCCAGGGATTTTGGCCCGGCGCACCAAGGAAGCGACGGCGAGGGATCGACTCACGATACGACTCCACAGCCGCTTGGCCTACTCTTATTGGTTTCAATGCGGCATTATTCGGATGCTCTGGGCGCATCTGCGTGAGCTCAATCTCGCGGAGCGATATCTTCCGACAAAGGAACTGGGCCAGGCCTATGCAAATCATAGTGTTGCCATGACAGCCATTCCTTACTTCTCAAGGGCAATCTCGTATGCAGAGAAGGGATTGTCGATCAGGAGAAGAATTGGCGATATTTGGGAGGAGGGTCAGTCGCTTGGATTTTATGGTATCGCCCTTTACGCTTCCTCCAAATTTTCCGAAAGTACTGAAAAATGTCAAAGGGCAATCGAATTACTGGAACGGACCGGAGATCGATGGGAGCTCAACACGGCGGGAGTAAACCTTGCGTTCTCATTTTATAGAAAAGGTGATCTCCAAAAGGCACTCGAGGTCGGCAAGAAGGTCTACACGAGTGGTATTGAAATTGGGGATCACATGGCTTCCTGTATTAGTCTAGAAATCTGGGCGAAGGCTTCAGGAGGGAAAGTTCCCTCTGAACTCATCCGATCCGAGCTAGAGCATCAAAGCGAGAACCTTCAGGCATACTCGGAAGTAATGCAAGCCGAGGGACTCAGACTGTTGGGTGAAGGGCAGTTTTCGCAAGCCGCTTTCGTATTTCGAGACGCGCTGCTGCGTGTCAAAATTGCAGGACTCCAAAGCGAATATGTCTCCCCTCTCTCTTGCTGGCTGGTCACTGCGTTACGCCGGGAGGCGGAAAGAATCCCTCCTTCTGCTCCCCGTAAACGGATGACCCTTCTTTGTGAGGCAGGAAAGGTCGCCGGAAAAGCGATTCGTATTGCAAAAAAATATCGAAACAATCTCCCGCAAGCCCTCCGCGAGATGGGTCTTCTCTCCGCCATGGAAGGTCGTGTGCGGCGGGCGGGAAAATACTTTGATGAGAGCCTTGCTGTCGCGGAGCAGTTGGGGATGCGCTTTGAGCGGGCGCAGACGCTTTTGGCGCGGGGACAAGTCGGCTTGCACGCCGGCTGGCCGGAGGCCGCCCAAGAAGTCGCCTCGGCCGAGCAGGAACTTCGCGCCATCGGCGCGGAGTGGGTGCTGGAAGAATACCAAAGCGGTCATGCTGCGGAGAAGCCGGTGACTCTCTCTCTCGCCGACCGTTTCGACTCGCTCCTGGAAGAGGGGCGGAAAATCACTTCGGCTCTCACCGAAGGGGAAATCTTGACCGCCGTTCAAAAGGCGGCGCTTCGCCTGCTGCGCGGTGAGCGTTGCTTGATTCTGAAGATCGCTCCAGACTCGGGTGAGGCCTCGCTGAAGGTTGTCGCCGGTGAAGAGAATGAAGCATTCAGCCGGACGGTGGTCGCGCGGGCGTTAGAGACCGGGCGGCCGGTCGTCATCGCCGAAGGGATCTCGGGAGAGGTCAGCGATAGTGTCGTGCTCTCGGAAGCCCGATCGGTCCTCGCTGCGCCGATCTTTGTCCAGGGCAGGCCAATCGGCTGCCTTTACCTGATGCATCCCAAGGTGGGTCGACTGTTCGGGGAAGAAGAGACGCGGCTCGCCTCTTTTATCACCACCCTGGCTGGCGCGGCATTGGAAAATGCCGAAGGGTTTGCCAAGCTGGAAGCGCTGACGAAATCTTTGGAGGAGCGTGTCGAGGAGAGAACCGCCTCCTTAAAAGCGGCGAATCAGGTGTTGGAGAGCGAAATCGCCGAGCGCAAGAAGATCGAGTCGCAGCTTGAGCGGACGCAGGAACAACTGCGCAGTCTCTCGCTTCGATCGCAATTGGTCCTCGAAGAGGAGAGAACGCGGATCGCCCGCGAGATTCACGATGAATTCGGTCAGACCCTCACTGTCTTGAAAATGCAATTATCGTTTCTGGAGAAGCGATTTCGCGGCGAACGGACCCCCATCAGCCAGTGGACGAAATCGATGTCGGAGATGATCGATACAACGATCGAACGGGTTCGAAAGGTCGCCTCCGAGTTGAGGCCGATCGTTTTAGACGATTTGGGTCTGGCCGCCGCGATCGAATGGCAGGCCGAGGAGTTTCAGGTGCGGACGGGGATCGCCTGTCGGTGTCTGCTCCAGGAAGAGATCACCATCGATCGTCTGCGCTCGACGACCGTTTTTCGGATCTTCCAGGAAGCCCTGACGAATGTGGCGCGTCACTCCGGGGCAAGCCGAGTCGAAATCGAATTGAGCGAGGAGACGGAGTCTGTTTTCTTGCGGGTCAGAGACAACGGCAGGGGAATTACAGAGGAGCAACGGCTACATCCGAAATCGCTCGGTCTGATCGGAATGCGGGAGCGGGTCCGCGCCTGCGGAGGAGAAGTTCGGATTGAGGGTGTTCCGGGGGAGGGAACCACCCTGACGATACGCCTCCCGCTCAACCACCAGAAATGAATCAGTGTCATTTCTTTGCGAAAGACCTTCCTTCAAGGAAGACGAACGATGACAGGATAGAGCCTAAATAATGAGCTTGCCCTCTTTCGATGCGATAATGTCCGACACCCGGAGCCTTCTTCGGATGTCTTCCACGGCGGAAATAAAATCGGTGAAAACAGCTTTATTAATCCAGAGATCGGTGGGATGTTTGGGGTCGGGATTCGCTTCCGCCACGATATAGCCCCCCTCCACCTTTTCCAATAAGATTTTCTCGGTCATTTGTCTACCTCCCGGTCGTCAGTTTATAACATAGTTTGGGCCCCCGTCCAAGTCAAGGCTCCCTTTTTTCTTGATCATCTCCTCCGAGGAGATTAAAATAAACTCCATTTTTACAAACTCTGATCATTGCGTTTTCGGAAGGGAGAAGAAATGGAGAGCAAGAAGGTCCGTAAGGAAAAGGATTCACTCGGAGAGCTGGAGGTGCCCGAGTCGGCTTATTACGGGGTTCAGACGGCGAGGGCGGTTGCGAATTTCCCGATCAGCGGGCTGCGGCCTCATCCCACCTTTATTCGGGCGACGGCGATGGTGAAGTGGGCCGGCGCCCAGGCGAACATGGCGATCGGCAAGCTCGATCCGAAGATCGGAAAGATCATCCAAAAGTCGGCCGAAGAGGTGATCGCCGGGAAGTGGAACGACCAGTTCGTCGTCGATGTCTTCCAGGCCGGCGCCGGAACCTCGCACAACATGAACACGAACGAGGTGATTGCCAATCGGGCGATCGAAATGCTCGGCGGAAGGCGGGGAGAGTACAAGCTGGTTCACCCGAACGATCATGTGAACATGTCGCAGTCGACTAATGATGTTTTCCCGACGGCGATGCGGGTGGCCACCCTCCTGATGCTCCGGGATTTGGATCCCGTTCTGGCCCGCTTCGAAAAGAGGCTCTCCGAGAAGGCGAAGGAGTTTGACGATGTCATCAAATCGGGCCGGACGCACCTCCAGGATGCTGTGCCGATCCGGCTCGGCCAGGAGTTCTCCGGCTATGCCCGTGCAATCTCCCGCGCACGGAAGCGGATCGCGGCGGCCTCGGAAGGGTTGAAAGAGCTCGGCATCGGCGGGTCGGCGGCTGGCACCGGGATCAACACCCATCCCGATTACAAAAAGAAAATGGTGGCGGCCGTCAAAAAGATCTCCGGGCTTGATGTCGTCCCCTCCAACAATCTCTTCGAGCGAATGCAGAGCATGGCCGACTTCGTCGAGATCTCAGGCAGTCTTCGCGAGCTGGCGGTTGAAGTGATCCGGATCGCGAACGATCTGCGGCTGCTCTCCTCCGGGCCCCGGACCGGTCTCGCCGAGATCGTCCTCCCGCCGGTTCAGCCGGGCTCCTCGATCATGCCGGGGAAGGTGAATCCGGTGATGGCCGAGATGACGAACATGGTCTGCTTCCACGTGATCGGGAACGACCTGACGATTACGATGGCGGCGCAGGCGGGTCAGTTGGAGCTCAATGTCATGATGCCGGTGATCAACTTCAACTTGCTTCAGTCGATCGAGATCCTCACCCGCGACATCGATGTCTTCACCGAGCGCTGCATCAAGGGGATCACCGTCAACCGCGAGCGGTGCAGGGAGTATGCGGAGACGAGCGTCGGGTTGGCGACGATTCTGAACCCCGAGATCGGCTATGAGGCGGCCGCCGTGGTGGCCAAGGAATCGGCGGCGACCGGGAAACCGCTTCGGGACATCATCATCGAGAAGGGAATCCTCTCCCCGAAAGAGGTCGATAAAATCCTCGATCCGGTCAAAATGACCGAGCCGAGCGAGTAGGAACAGAGAGATTTCGGATTGCGGAATGCGGATTGCGGAGTAAAGGATAAAAAGCGGAACCCCGGCTTTGTTGTTTTCAATCCGCAATACTCTTGCCGGCCCCCGGCTCCAGGATAAAATTAAATGGACATTGTCGATCCTAAAATTGAGGGCTATCTTGAACATCTGCTGCCGCCGCGCGAGCCGGTCGTGGCCGAGATGGAAGCGCTGGCGGAGAAGAACCACTTCCCCATCATCGGTCCTCTCGTCGGACGCTTTCTTTATCAGCTCACGCTGATTCATCATGCGGCGCGCATTGCGGAGCTCGGCTCCGGCTTCGGCTACTCCGCCTACTGGTTCGCGAAGGGACTCCCCAAGACGGGAAAGGTGATCTGTACCGAGGGTTCCGCCGATCGTATCCGCCAGGGAGTGGAATTCCTCCGGCGGGCGGGGCTCGATCGCCAGGTCGAATTCCGCCAGGGGGATGCGCTGCAACAGATCACGGAAGCGGACGGGCTGTTCGACATTATCTTCTGCGACATTGATAAACGATCTTATCCCGACGCCCTTGCCATCGGTCTTCCCCTCCTCCGGTCCGGGGGCCTCTTCATCGCCGACAATGTCCTCTGGAGCGGCCGGGTCACCTCGTCTTCCGACGATCCCGACACGGCCGGAATCCAGACCTTCAACAAAGCGATCTTCTCCCGCCCCGAACTGACCTCCGCGATCATTCCCCTCCGAGACGGGGTGTCGGTCAGCATCAAGCGGTAGCGAAGTTGATTTTTTCGAGAGCCCCGGCATATACTCCAGCGATGGCTCGACCTCACTCACAAAAGGCGGCAACCCCGCTCTTTCTCTTCCTCTATGCGGCGGCCCTGGTTCTCAGCGCATCCTGTTTAGGGGGAAGCGCCGTTTCGCCCCATTCGCATCACCCACCCCCCGCGGCCGATCACTTCTCCGGCTGCCTTCTCGATTGCGAGACCGCGGCGGCGGAGCGGGTCTCTTCAACCTTGCCCCTGTTTTTTCTCTTCTTCTTCGGCTTCTCTCGCTTTTTCCTTATTTCATTCCGAACGGCACAGGTCGCTTGGAAGACGCACGATCGTGCGCCTCCTCATCCCTTCTTCCTTTAAAATAGAGGCTCTATCTGGAGAGGGACAGCGCGGTTCCGGATCTTGAGGAGGTCAGACCCTGTTGCGAAGTAAGGAGGAAGCCGATGCAGCGACAAACTCTTTCCGCGTTTTTAACCGCTCTTTCTTTGGTTGTTTTGTTTCCGCATCTTTCGTTCGCCCACGGCGTGGTCGGAAAGCGGCTCTTCGTGGAGCCGATGGTGACGGAGGATGCCAATGTCTTCAGCGAGTATGATCTGGTGGTTCCTTCCTATCTTCGGGGAGAGGAGGGAAGAGAATTATCGTTGGGAACGTCATTGTCGTTGCAATTGACCGAGCGTCTGGGATTGGAAGTGGCGGGGGAGTGGACCTCGCTCCATCCGAATGAGGGAGATTCGGAAAAAGGATTTCAGAATCCCGAGCTGGCCCTGAAGTATGTCGGGTTCACCAGCCCGGCGCATGAGTGGATCGCGACCTTCGCCCTTTCGGTCGAGCTCCCGGCGGGGGAGGAGAAGGTCGGGGCGGAGCATTTTTATTCCCTCGGGACCGGCTTTTTCTACGGGAAAGGATTCGGCGATCTTCCGGAATCGCTCAACTTCCTTCGACCGCTGATGGTCCAGGGGGATGCGACGATCCATCAAAACCTCACCGGCGAAACGGAGGCGGCCGTCAATACCCTCTCCTACGATTTCGCGATCTATTACAGCTTCCCCTATCTCCAACAGTTCGTGAAAGATGTCGGAATCCCCTCCCCCTTCAATCGCCTCTTCCCGATGGTCGAGCTGAATTTCGATCGTGTCCTGAATGGTCCCGACGTCGGCCGAACGGAAGCATTCGCCCGGCCGGGGTTCGTCTGGGTCGGCAAGGCGACTCAGGTGGGATTGGCCGCCGTCGTTCCGATGAACGCAACGGCCCGCAAAACGGCCGACCTCGGTGTGATGGGGATCGTCAGCCTCTATCTCGATGACCTCTTCCCGAAGCAATTTAGAATGCCGATCTTTGGATCGGAAGAGATGAAGCGATGAGCGGTCGAGCTCGAGCGCTCCTGCTCGCGTGGATGGGGGTCGTTCTCTTTGCGCTCGACGTCTGGGCGCATGCCTTCCCGAACCGCTCCGAGCCGAAGGTCGGCTCGGAGGTGAAAGCGCCTCCGGCGCAGGTGAAGATCTGGTTTGACGGCGAGATCGAACCGGCCTTCAGCAGCATAAAGCTGATCGGCCCCGACGGAAAAGAAGTGTCGGCGGAATCGAAGGTCGATGAAAAAGACCCCACGCTGCTGACCCTTTCTCTTCCGACCATCGGGCCGGGAAAATATCAGGTGAAGTGGGAGGTGGTCGCCAAAGACGGGCACCGGACCGAAGGAGATTTCACGTTCAAATTAAAGTAGGGTGAATGGAACAGCCGCTCTCTTATCTGCTCGACTCCCACCTCTTTCGGATGACCCTCTTCAAATGGCTCGATGTGATCGGGATTGTCCTCTGGATCGGGGCGATCGGATTCCGCCTGCTCATCTTCTCTCCTTTGTTGAAAGCCCTTCGCGATCCGGAGCTGGAGACCCGCCTGCGGCGGGAAGAATCCGCCTATACCGAGCCGGTGCTGAAAGGGCTTCTTTTCTATCTGATCGTCCTTCACCTGATCACCTGGGTTCACGAAGGGCAGATGATGAGCGGAAAGCCCCTCTCCGCCCTCGCCCCGGTGCTTCCGATTGTCTTGACTCAAACCCACTTCGGCACGATCTGGGCGATGAAGCTCCTGCTTCTCCTCGGTCTTTTCATTTTGGTTCGCATCCGGATCGGCGCGAGAGATCCCCTCCTGCTGGGGGCCGGTCTCTTCCTCTGCCTGGCGGGAAGCTTGATCGGCCATGCCGTCACGCACCCGGCGCTGCATGGGGTAATTTTCTCGGATTGGGTCCACTACGCGGCGGTATCGATCTGGATCGGCGGGCTTCTCCCGCTGCGGCGTCTGGCCCGGAAAGGGGCTTCCTGGATGGATGCGGCCCGCTTGGCCGTCTTTCTTCGAATCCTGATCGGCCTCTTTTCGAAATGGGCGACCCTTTCGGTGGTCCTCATCGTCGCGACCGGCACTTACAATGCCGTTCTCTTCTTGGACCGGCATTGGATCGTTGACTTCAACTACGGGCAGGTCCTCTCGATGAAGCTTCTCTTCGTCGCGGCGACGATCGGGATGGGGGGGCTGAGCCGCTTCTATATTCTCCCCTCTCTCCGGCGAATTCAAGTCTCCGCGCCGTTCACGGCCTCCGAGATAGAACGGCGTTTCTTTCGGTTCATCACGGTCGAGATCGTTTTTGCAATGATGGCGCTCCTTTTGGCCGCGCTGCTGACGCAGACGGCCCCGCCGCCCCCCCTGCTTCAATGAGAGAGAGGATCGGGTCGGCTTACAAGAGGGGTAGCGAGCTGTTTCCGAAGGGTCAGACGATCTCGGAAAGGTCGGTCGGCCCTGCAAGAATATAATCGGGGCGGGGACCGTCCTCGGGCGGGGGGAGACCGGAGGGGTTGATCCAGGCGGCATCCATCCCGAGTTGTTTTGCCCCGACGACGTCGTTTTCAAAGCTGTCTCCGATGAAGAGCGCTTCGGCGGGAGCGATGCCGATCTTCTCGCAGGCGGCGAGAAAGATCTCCGGGCGCGGTTTTCGAATTCCGATTTCGGAGGAGATCATCACCGCTTTAAAGCAGTGGCCGATTCCCTCCCGCGCCAACACCTGATAGACGGTGTCGGTATCGTCGAAGTTGGAGACCAAGCCGACGGGGTATTGTTCCTTTAGCCGAATGAGCAGGCTGCGCACGGGCGGCGCGCATTCGAGGCAGAGAGCGATCCGGTCGAGATGCGTTTTCAGAAAACGGCGGTGCAGCCGCTCCCGATGATCCCCCTGGGCCACCCCGAGCCGCTCCAGAAAAAGCGCAAAGCGGGCGGCGGAAGAGATCTCCTCTCCCGATCGGTCTCGAAGGACCCAGATCGATTCGGTCGTCTCGACAAAGTGGCGGTGAAACTCCTCATAGGGGATCGGCGGAAGAAGCTCCGTGAAGCATTCATACAGCAGCGGGCTGGTCGTCCGGATCTCTTTGTCTTGAATCCGGGCAAGCGGCATCCGGTCGTTCCGAAAGGGCATGAGCGTGTCGCAAAGATCGAATAAAAGGGCCCGGTACCTCTTCACTCGTTCTCTTCCTCGAATTGGAGGGAGTCGGCGTTTCGAATCAGTCCCGACCGTTTCGTCCGGGCCAGCGGGGTATGGCCGAAGCGCTCTTTGAATTGCCGATTGTCCTCAATGGCGCGGACCTCTTCCAGAGAAAGGGAGGGGCCGGCCCCCTGCGAGGGGAAGAGGCGCTCGACGTCGGTTTCGACCGGCCGCCGATTGAAGGGACAGACCTCTTGGCAAAGATCGCAGCCGAAGAGCCACCCCTCCATTTTCGAATGAAACTCCTCCGGGATCTCCTTCTTATTCTCGATAGTCAGATAGGAGATGCAGCGGCGCGCATCGAGCCGATGCGCCTCCGTCAATGCCCCGGTGGGACAGGCGTCGAGGCAGCGCCGGCAGCTGCCGCACTGGGAGGTCATCGGAA
>SCUR01000114.1 GCA_004297235.1 Candidatus Manganitrophaceae bacterium
CAGTCAATAAAACCGAGGAGGATGTAGCGAAAGGGTATTCGGTCGGCGCCGTCGACTACATCGTCAAGCCGTTTGATCCGGAAGCGCTCAGGGCAAAGGTGTCGGTCTTGGCGGCATTGCATCAACGAAATGAGATCGTGCGACCGGACCGACTTGCGGCCGCGCAGACGGATCTCTCCCTTCTGATCGAGCAAGAGACGCACTCCGGCTGTTATCGACATCTCGCCAACGCCATTCCCCAAATTGTCTGGATTGCCCGGCCGGAGGGGACCATCGATTTCTTCAATCAGCCCTGGTTTAAATATACCGGCCTGACTTTCGAGCAGAGCGAAGGCTGGGGGTGGAAGAAAGTGCTCCATCCGGAAGACCTGCAATCGGCATTAGATAAATGGGTGGAGGCCCTTCGGGTTGGAAGAGACTACCATGCGGAATGCCGCCTCAAACGAGCCGATGGCACCTATCGCTGGCACCTGGTTCGCGCCTTTCCGGAACGGGATCCCCAGGGACAGATTCTGGCCTGGCTGGGGACCTCAACCGATGTGAATGATCAGAAGCAGACCCAGGAGAATTTGCAGCGGATCATTCATGAATTGGAGCAAAAGAAAGGAGAGGCGGAGACCGCGACCCGTCTGAAATCCGAATTCGTCTCCAATGTTTCTCATGAGCTGAGAACCCCGCTCAATGCCATTCTCGGCTACGCCTCTCTTGTCTTGGAAGGAACTTACGGCGAAATCCCCGAACATCTGAAGAATCCGGTGGACGGGATCCAAAGAAACGCATTCGAGCTGCTTGAATTGATCAACAACTTGCTCGATCTCTCTAAAATAGAATCGGGCCGAATGCCCCTCGTCATTGAATCTATCGATTTAGGGAGCCTTCTTCCAAGAGCGGCTGAGAAGGTCGACCCGCTGTTAAACGGAAAGAAGGTGGCGATCCAATGGAGAATCGAGGAGAACCTGAGGCATATCCAAAGCGATCCGCTCAGGGTCCGGCAGATTTTCATGAATCTTCTCACCAATGCCATTAAGTTCACAGAGGAGGGACTGATCACCATCTCTGCGGCCAATGTGGAGCGAGGCGTCCTTTTATCGATTGAGGATACCGGCATCGGAATCAAAGAGGAGGATCTTCCCGCCATTTTCGATGTCTTCCGGCAAATCGACGGCTCGACGACCCGAAAAGCCGGAGGAAGCGGTCTGGGATTGACGATCGTCAAAAATATTCTTGAGGTGCTCCACGGAACCATCAACGTGCGAAGTGAATTTGGAAAGGGATCGACCTTCACCGTTTTCCTCCCCGAGCGTCCGACGGATCCCAATGCCGCTCCGGCTGAAACACCCCAAAAAACACTCTCCGAAAAGTGATCTCCCTCGCCGGCTCCTTCATCTTCCGTTTGCCGGCAATGCTTCCGCGCCGACTCGACCCACCCTGAACGAAAACATTCATCCTGAGGATCTCTCCTGCGCATCAATACCTAATTGATCCGGCCTCTTTTCCGACTTCAAATTTAATTTCGAATATTTCCCGCGATGACAGGATTTTCTGCCTAAAACGCCCGGCGCCTAGAGGTATCTATTCAAAAATAAGTGAGACAAAGCAGTTGCTTGGGAGATCCACTGTTCGACAAAAGTGGCATAATTGATATCGAGACGTATCGGGCTGAAGAAATCGGTCTGATCCAGTATTCGGTTATCGGCAGAAGGATCGACCGGAGCGCGAGGGACAGGACAGGGTGTTTTTAGAATCGATCCTTCTCAAGCGTTGGAGAAACGATGACGACGTCGCAGCCGAAAAATATCGCTTCAAGGCGGAGTCCCCTTCACGGGTCTGTGATACAGAGCCTCTTGTCCGAAGAGTCTTTTGACGACGTCCCCCGTCTTGCCGCACATCTCTGCGATGCCCCGATCGCCTTTATTCATTTCATAGAGAACGATCAACATACGATCCAATCCGCCGTCGGCTTGGAATCGCAAGCCGCTTTTCCCGATCTGCCGTTCTTCTCTCACGCAATCTTACAGCCCGACGTTTTTGTCGTGCCGGATGCCTCGACCGATGAACGATTCAAGGCCGGTCCGCGGTTCTTGTCCGGCGGTCAAATCCGCTTCTTCGCCGGAGCCCCGCTTATCACGGCTCAGGGCCAGGTGATCGGAACGCTCTCGGTGATGAGTTTTTCCTCAAAGGTTCTCAATTCGGATCAGATTCGATCGCTTCAAATCCTGGCCCGTCAGATTACGCGTCGTGTGGACCTCTGGGTGGAATTAAGGCGGGGCGCCATGGACTATAAACGGTTCGAGGAGCGTCTGGCCGCGGAGCATGGGATCACCGATGTTCTGGCTCAATCCAAAACGCTTTCCACTGCGGTTCAGAAAATTCTTAAAATTTTTTGTGAAACCCTAGGCTGGACGATGGGCTTTTTCTGGCAAGCGAACGATCAGGTCGCCGTGTTGACTTGCGTGGAGAGCGGGAGGGGCCTTTCAGAGACTGTTTCCGAATTCGAAGCGATACGCAGAGAGAAGATTCTCTGGCCCGATGAGGAGCTCCCGGGCCGCGTTCTCACCCGAGGGGCCCCGGCTTGGATCAACCATCCGGGGGATGGAGATCTGTTTGAGCAGGCCTCCCTTGCCGCAGGAGAGGGACTGCACGGCGCGTTTGCGCTGCCGATCCTGGGTCAGGATCGAATCCTCGGCGTGATGGAGTTCTTCTCCGAAGAGAGAATGGCGCCGGATGATCATCTGCTCGAGATGATGTCGAACGTGGGGAACCAAATCGGCCAATTTATGGAGCGCACACGAGCCGAAGAGCGCTTGATACATTTGGGCGCCCTCGTCGAATCTTCCGACGATGCGATTATCGGAAAGACGGTGGAAGGGCTCGTGACCAGCTGGAATACGGGCGCGCAAAATCTTTTTGGATACCTCCCGGAGGAGATGATCGGCCGGTCCATTTCAATTCTCTTTCCACCCGACCGGATCGGGGAGCTCTCCATGATTCTGGAGAAACTCAAACGGGGAGAACGGATTACATCGTACGAGACGGTCCGTATAAAGAAAGGCGGTGAGCGGATCCATGTGTCCCTGACGATCTCGCCGATTAGAGACCAGTCGGGAAGAATCGTCGGCGCCTCCTCCATCAAGCGGAACATCACCGAGCGAAAGAAGATGGAGAAGGTGCTGCGCGAGAGTGAGGCGCGAAAAGCCGCGATTCTGGAATCCTCGCTCGATTGCATTATGATCATCGACCACCAAGGAAAGATTCTCGAATTCAATCCGGCGGCCGAGAGCACGTTCGGTTACCTCCGTCGGGAAGTGCTTGGGAAGGAGATGGCGGAGTTGATGATCCCCCCTTCTCTTCGTGAGCAACACCGCGCCGGCATGGCGCATTATCTTGAAAACAGGGAAAGCGCCGTTTTGTACCGTCGGATCGAAATGACGGCCATGCGATCCGATCGAAGCGAGTTTCCGGCCGAGCTGACCATGATCCCGATCCACTTGGAGGGGCCTCCCATCTTTACCTGCTATCTTCGGGATATCAGCGAGCGCCAACGAACGGAAGAGGAGAGAAACCGCTTCTTGATTCAAGAGCGGATTTCCCGGACCGAGGCGGAGGAGGCCCAGCAGCGGATGTCTTTTCTGGCGGAGGCGAGCACGCTGCTTGCTTCGTCGCTCGACTATGAAACCACCCTCGCCAGCGTGGCGCGGCTGGCGGTCCCTTATTTGGCCGACGGCTGTGTCGTCGATATTCTGGAAGAGAACCAAACGGTGCGCCGTCTGGCC
>SCUR01000115.1 GCA_004297235.1 Candidatus Manganitrophaceae bacterium
AAGAGACCATGTATTCCTCAGCGACGACGGCGTCCAGCCCCGAGAGATTCAAGATCAGACTCATGGTCTGGTGGATCGCCCTTTTTTTTCTCATCGGCGGCTGCGGCGGACAGGGAACCGAGGGGGGAGCCGTTACGGTTCATCTGACCCTCCAGGCCCTCTCCTCCAATAAGCTTCTCTTCGGAAAGACGAGACCGGCGCCGCTCCCCGCCGAGATCACCCTGCTGCAATTAGACGTCACCGGCCCCGGCCTCGATCCAATTTCAAAATCGCTCTCCCCTTCCGATGAAAACAAGAACGCCGCCGGAGAGATCGTCCTGACGATCGAAGTCCCCGCAGGCGCCTCCCGGCGATTCGCCGCGACCGCCTTTGATCGACAAAACACGGCTCTCTTTCAGGGCGACGTCACCCGCGATATCGTCTCCGGCTCCGCTCCGGAGCTTGTTCTTGTTCTGGAAGCAGTCGGTTTGCCGTCCGAGCCGTCTTCCGAGGCGCCCGAAGCCCCTCAAAATGTGTCGGCCGCCCAGCAGGGTCTGAGCGGCCTCACCCTCTCCTGGGACCCGGTCTCCGGGGCCGACGCCTACACGGTTTATATCGCCTCGTTGTCCGGCGTAAAGAAAAACAACTTCGGCTCTTTCCCCGACGGCAAAAAGTACGATGGGGCGATCAGCCCCCTGACCCTCTCGGAGCTGAAAACAAAAACATACTGTATCGTGGTCACGGCGACCGGCGCGGGGGGAGAGAGCGTCGAATCGTCCGAGGTGTGCGTGAGCATCGTTCCCTTTACCCGCATCGAGATCGCTCCCGAACAGGTCAACCTCGCCGTCGGGACAACGCGCTCCCTCTCCGCGGTCGCAACAACCTCCTCCGGAAACACGGTCGATCCGGTCTCGATTGTCTGGCAGTCGCTTGATCCTTCCATTGCCGGCGTCGATGCAAATGGGGTCGTCACCGGCCATCAGATCGGCGTCACGACCCTCATTGCCGCGGTCGGAACGCTCAAAGCCACCGCCGCGGTCGGCGTGGTCAGTCCCGCCCCGGGCCGGAGCAACTTGAATCTCTCCGGAACGGTTCTCTACGAGGACAAACCGTACAACGTCAACGGCTTCACCGGACAGCCGGTTCCGACGCCGGTTCGCGGGGCGATGATTCATCTCATCGCCATCGACGGCTTTACCAAGATCGCCACCGGAGCGACCGGCCTCGACGGGACGTTTACTTTCAGCAATCTCGATAACTCCGCCCGACGCGGCGGCGTCTACCTTCAAGTGATCTCCAAGACGGAGCCGAACAATCCAAACCAGATCGAGCTTCGCAACAACGCCGCCGATCAGGCCCTTCTTTCCTTGATCTCTTCCGCTTACGACGACAGCAGCGGGACCTCTCTGAGCGGACTTTCCATCACCGCGACCGCCGCCGGAATCGGCGGCGCCTTCAATATCCTCGATGTCTTCTCCACTGCAAGCGACCTGATTCGACAGGAAGGGGGCCTCTGCACACCGCCGGCCGTCACCGCCTGCACGCCCCCCCTTCTGGTTGCTTTTTGGGAGCCCGGCAGCAAGGAAGGGACCTTCTATGACGATCAACTCGATGCCGTCTTCATCCTCGGCGGCGACGCGCAGGGGGACACCGACGAATATGACGATTCGGTCATCGCCCACGAATACGGCCATTTCGCCGCTCGTCATTTCTCCAGAGACGACTCACTCGGCGGAGGGCACTTCATCACCGACCACGATCAGGACATCCGTCTGAGCTGGTCGGAAGGGTGGGGGAGCTTCTTCTCCAGCGCCGTTCGGAAAGACGCCACCTACGTCGACACCACCACCCGCGGAACGACCTTTTCATTCAACCTGGAAAATGACTCTTCTCCCCAGATCTTTGGGCTCAACAGCGCGGCCGTTTATACCACCAGCGAGATCGCCGTGGCCGGCGTTCTGTGGGACATTTTTGATGGTCCGACCATCCCCTCCTCGATCGCCGAGCCGCACGATCCACTCAGCCTAGGGTTCGGGCCGATCTGGCAGAGCCTACTTCAATTTACGAATGGAACGCCGGCCACCCTGGAGACCTTCCGGTTTCAATTTGAATCGATCGATCCGGGCTCCGCCGCCGGGCTTCAATCGATCCTGACGGAACGGAAGATAGAGCTCTTCCCCGACGCTTTCGAAGCAGGGGAAACCGCACTCGTGGTCAACGGTTCCGCCCAGCACCATACTCTTTATCAGGCCTCCCCTGCGCCGCCCCAGAACGATGAGGATGTCATCCCATTCTCGGTCCAAGCGGGCGTCCAGTACACCCTGGAGACCTTCAATCTGACCAACGGGGCCGACACGCTCCTGACCCTCACCGATACG
>SCUR01000116.1 GCA_004297235.1 Candidatus Manganitrophaceae bacterium
TGGGCTGATCTGCTGCCGCAGGATACTGCTCTGAATTTCTTTTATGAGAAAAAAAATGTCTGGAATAGCATCCGTTTTCCTTTTGATCGCCGACAGACGGTTCGCTACTTTGTTCGGCCGATCAGCAGATTCGATCTCAACAGAAATGGGAAAATGGAATATCTCGTTGAAGTAGAAGAAGACCCTCCGAACTTTCGAATCCTCGACAAGACGGACAAGATCCACCGACTGATTTATGAGGTAGATGAAGAGTCTGCTGAAGCTTTTCTGATGACGAGCACCACATCCGATTATGCCTTGGTTCAGAGCGCTCAGGGAAAAAGAAAGGGAAACAGGTGTAGGGATTGAGGCGCTGTTTAACCTTGTTCTAATGGCTTGAGTACATTGATTCGTCGAGTTGCTTCGAGTTAGAATAGCCTCATTGAGCTTTCCCACTTTCTGCCGCCATCCTTTTGATAAAGGAGACTTCACCGATGAGCGTTCATGTCTATGGTTTAGGCCACATCGCGATTGAGGTGGATGACTTGGAGAAGGGAATCGTCTTTTATAAGGATGTCTTCAATCTCGAAAGGCTCGACGAAGGAGAGGGAGACGCCTTCTTCAAGCTGGGGGAGCATCAGTTCTTGGCGATGTTCGAGGTCGACGAAGTGAAACCCGATCGAACGCGACATTTCGCGCTGATTGTCCGAGATCAAAAGCAGGTCTTCGAGGTTCGCGAGAAAGTAAGCAAGAAATATGGGTTGAAATTAGAACCGCGGTTCCGTTGCGATTTCCGCGATCCGTTCGGCAATCGGATTCAGGTGATCGACCTGCACGATGAATCGATGGTCTGGTTGTTGCCTTATCAAGAAGTGCAGAAGGCGGGGATTACATTTTCGGATTAACGTAGGCATTATCCTCTTCAAATCCCCACCCCTTCCACCACCGTGAACCGATACTCCAGCACGTTGCTCTTCCGTCCAGTCTTATCCTGAACAAAAACCTCGAAGCGGTGGATCTGCTTGGCCGCCGTCAACGGCACCCCGATGTGCCCGGTATAGATCCCATCCCCCTTTTTGGCGTCCTCTCCGAGCCCGTCGTCCCGAAGCGATACGTCGATCGCTTCCTTTCCTTCTCTCATTTGGTGAAGCAGCGGAACGATTTCTCCCAGGCTTGTAATTCGAAGCGAGAGGGTGTAGGTCGTCCCGACGGGACCGGAACTCGGCGACACCTGGAGATTGGAGATGACCGGATCGGGCGGCTCGATGACGGAGACGGGAGAGAGGTTGACCATCAGGGGGATGAAGACCCATGCAATCTGCTTCAGCATATCGTCTCTGCAGGCCGGATTGGAACGATACGCCAAGATATCAAATAAATTTTAGAAGATCAACCTCCGTCGCGTAGATCGGGGACGCTTCAATATTTCCGCCAGTGTCTTGGGACAAAATGCTGATTGGCATACCGATCGAGCTTGCTGAGCAGCTTATCGGCTTCTTGGGCTTGAAAGGCCGAGAAGCCTTTCAGCATCTTCATCAGCTCAATGTCGGGCCCCGTCGTCACCAGGGAGCTTTCGAGCCGGTCGTTGATGAACCTTTCGTATTCCTGCCATTGAAGGCGCATCGACCCGAACTCCCCATAAAGCGCTCTCCACCACTGCTCGTCCCGGCCTCCCGGCATTTCCGGGTCGACGGGAATCTCCTCGAAAATGACCACCTTCTTCTTCCAATCGACCTTCATCGAATAATTCGACAGAAAGTCCATGCCGATGAGCCCCTCAAAAGCCTCCGTATTCAGACGGGTCACCGTCGTCGGAATAAAGTGGCCCTTTGCGCCGCCGATCTGAATTCGATCGACAATGGTCCGGATGGCCGGAACCCGGCCGCCGATGCCGCCGGCCTGAACGATCAGTTTGCCTTGGTCGTTCTCGAAGATACCGAGCTTCTCCGCCAGTTCCGGTTTAATCGTCATCCCGGGCGCGCCGGTATCGATCGCCATCGGCGCCGTGATCGCCCCATTGAATGTTACCTCTACAATCACCCGTCGAGCGGTCCCCTCATAGGGTTGAAAAGGCACCTCGTGCCGCTCGAGCGCTTGAGGATGGAAAGGGGGAACCGGCGCATCGATCGAACGGTTCGGAGCGGGCCGATGAGGATCTCCCTCTTCTCCCTCCGAATTCGGTTTCGGCGAGGGAGGCTTCTTTCCCATGCTCTTTGTTTCGACCTGGTTTCGAGATTCCGGAGGAATTTTCTGGAGCGAATCGGTAAAATGGATCGTGCCGCTCTCATCGGTCCAGGTATAGATCTCCTCCGCGAAAGAGGTCGAGCCGAGAAAGATGACAACCCCGATCCAAAACCAACCCGCCCGGATGAAGATCGACATGATCCGCTCCATGAAATTTTTCCTTCGCAGGATAGGGAACCCGCGGTAGAAAGCCAATTTTGGGATTTATTTCGAGGGAATTCCGAAGCGCTTCTTATCCCGGCGGCTCTTCTTTAAAGCGCGCCTGGATCTCCGTGACCGCGTCTCGGCTTTCCACCAGGGCTCTGACGCAATCACGGTCGAGCTTGAAACCGGCGAGTCGCTCCAAAAATGCGAAAGTTTCCTCATTCGACCAGGCCACTTTGTAGCGGCGACGGCTGGTGAGGGCGTCGAAGATGTCTGCAACGGCGATGATCCGCGCTTCAATCGGGATCTCCTCTCCCTGCAGGCCATGGCGGTAGCCGGACCCGTCGACCGCTTCATGATGATACTCGGCGATGTTCCGGAGCATATCGGCATGCTGCAGGGCGTCGAGACCGAAGTCCTGAAGGATCGCATCGATGATCCGGCGGCCGATCACCACATGCTCCTTCATCTCCTCATATTCTCCCTCGGTCAGCCGCTCCGGCTTCTTGAGCACCGCATCGGGAAGGCCGACCTTGCCGATGTCGTGCAGGGGCGCAAAAAGAAAGAGGTGCTCGATGAACTCATCGTCCAAACCGTATTTCCGCGCCAGCTTCTGCGCGATCAGACGGGCATAGTGGGAAACCCGGTCGACATGGGCGCCGGTCTCCGTATCTCGGAAGGCGGCGATCTGACGCGCCGCCTGGACCGTGGCCAGCATCATTCGGATGCCGGCGATCTCGCTGGAGACGATGAGAGAAACAAGGTGGCCGAAGAGGTCGAGCTCATGAAGGACCTCGGGTTGAAACGAATGCTTGTGGTAAGAGTCGAAAAAGACAAACCCGAGAAAGGCGCCGTTGTGATACATCGGCAGGGTATAACTCGATTGGAAGCCTTGCTCGGCGATCTGCCGGGTATGGACATGCTCCCCATATTCGAAGACGGCCAGATCGTTCACCACACGGGCCCGGCCGCTCCGCAGCACCGTCAGCAGCGATCCCGACTCGGCGAGCTTGGCCTGATATTGCGCCAGCGGATGAGCCTCATCGCTGCTGTGGAGAAAGGTCTTCAGGAGATCGGTCTTGGGATCGTAGAGGACCACGGCAATCCGGTCGACACATCCCAGGCAATCCCGCACGACGGAATGGATGAAGCGAAGCTTCTCCGTAAGCGAGAGATTCTTATTGAGCTCACTCAACCGGCCCTTAAAAAGATCCACCGTCCCGTCCATAGACCCCCTCAGGATTCTCCGCAATGACACTGAAATTATACCTGATCTTCGCGGTTTCGGAGGGAACGATAGCGACGAGGAGGAAGCGCTCCGGCGCTCAATGGAGCGGTCGGCTTGAATTTTAAACTGGTATATTTCGGAATGCGAGCGCGGCGCGAAGGGGCGAGACCTGGACGATAGGCCTTCGTAGCGGGAGGCGCCTCGCTCTTGCCTTCCCGACATTTCCGTTGCGGATCATTCCGGCGTGAAATGTTTTTTCTTGACACAAAATGAAAAGACCGCTATCTTTCTCTCCATGTTGAGACCGGCCCTTTTCCGCACCCTTTCTCTTCTCTTTCTCCTCGTCCTTCTCGATCCGCTATCGGCGTCCGCCAATCCGGGATTCGCCCGCAAGTTCGGTTTCACCTGCGCCATGTGCCATGCCGGTTTCCCGAAGCTCAATCCTTTCGGAGAAGCCTTCGCCAAGAACGGCTATCAGATGCCGGGGGGAGATGTCACGACCCAATCCCAATCGTTCGGCGATCCCAAGTTAAGCCTCGAAAAAGATCTCAACCTGGCCGTCCGGGTCGACAGCTTCCTTCGTTATCGAACCGACACCTCCGTTCACAGCGACATCGAGTCTCCCTTTTTGTTCAAGCTGTTCGTCGTCGGCTATCTCGCCAAAAACGTAACCTTCTATTCCTATTTCCTGGCGAGCGAAGGGGGAGAGGTGGTCGGGATGGAAGATGCCTTTCTTTACTTGAGCCATCTGGGAGGGACGGAGTCGTATCTTCAGATCGGGCAATTCCAGGTCATGGACCCGGTCTTCTCGCGCGAGCAGCGGCTGACCTTCCAGGACATTGAAATTTATGTCACCCACGTCAGCAACAGCAATTTCGAGTTGACCTACCAACGCGGCGCCACCTTTTATTACGGCTACGACCCCTTCGACTTTGCGTTAGGAGTGGTCAACGGAAACGGAATCGGCCGCCAAGATCAAAACGGGAATTTCGACAACAATAGTCCCAAAGATGTCTTTGGTCGGATCGGATTCTCCGCCGGGCCGGCGACGATCGGGCTGTTCGGTTATCTGGGACGGGAGAAGGAAGAGACGACCGGGCTCGAAAATACCGTCGCGCGCTATGGCCCGGACCTGAGAATCCGAGATTGGATCAAAGGAGTGGACCTTCGCTCTCAATGGCTCTTCGGGAGCGACGATAATCCGAGCTTTGTGATTCCTTCCACGGAGGTGCAGTTGTCGGGGGGATTCGTCGAGCTCGATTACCACTTCAATCCCGATTGGACCGGCATTCTTCTTTATAACGGCGTGATCTCTCAAGATCGCCCGGAGATTGAAAAGAG
>SCUR01000117.1 GCA_004297235.1 Candidatus Manganitrophaceae bacterium
CATGATCATGCGGATGATCGTGCGTGGGGATCGTCTCTAACGGCGGGATGGTCTCTTCCCGAATGGGGAGTCCGCTCTCTCTGGCCAAATGATAGAGATAGGCGATCATAAAGAAGGCCGCCGCCACTAAAACGATGGTCGCCCCCGACGACACGTTCAGATAAAAACTCGAGTACATCCCGACGAGACCGCAAAGAAACCCGATCACTGTCGAGAGAAAAATCATCTTATTGAAACTGTCGGTGACCAGCCGGGCGGTCACGGCCGGAATGACGATCGCCGCGGCGATCATCGTCACCCCCATCACCTGCATCGAAACGATAATCGTCGCAGCCAGGATGAGTGAGAACAATGATTCGACCCATCCCGCCGGCACCCCGTAAATTCGCGCCACCTCCGCATCAAACGTCGTAAAAAGAAACTGCCGATAGAAGATGAAGATCAGCATCCCCGAGACGACCGTCACCGCGCCGATCGCCCAGAGATCTTGCGTCGTCACGCCGAGGATGTTTCCGAAGAGCGCCGCTTCGAAATTTTTAGTGAAGCGGCGATATTGGCTGATGATCGCCACCCCGACTGCAAAGCTGGCGGTCGTCACCACCCCAATGGCCGCATCGGCGCCGATCTTCTTCTTTCGCGTGACGATGTTGATCAGCAACGCCGAGAGAAATCCCCACAGCCCGGCCCCCAGATAAAAATTCCAGTTCATGACATAGCTGACCACGGCGCCGCCGAACACGGCGTGGGAGAGGCCGTGGCCGATATAGCTCATCCGTCGAAGGACAATATAGACGCCGAGGAGGCCGCAGATCGCGCCGACCAGCGAGGCGGCAATCAGACCGTGAAGAAAAAATTCATATTGAAGCGGGGCGGTAAAGAAACTCAATTGGATCCTTGCGTTGAGGGATGAGTCTGTCTTTTGAAATGCAGGCCGGCCTTCGGGCTGTCGTCCACCAGGATGACATCTCCCTGACGGACCACCGACATCTCCGAATCATACGTTCGGGAGAGGGTCATCGAAGTAAAAATCTCTTCCGGATGCCCTTGCGCGATGATCGTTTGATTGAAGCAGATCACCCAGGGGAGATGCCGCGCGACGGCGTTCAGGTCATGCGTCGTCAACAGGATCGTAACACCGTTTCGATTCAGCTCTCCCAGAAGATGAAGAATGGCATGCTGGGTTTTCAGATCGACGCCGGAGGTCGGCTCATCCAGGATCAAGAGCTGCGGATTCCCGATCAACGCCCGCGCCAAGAAGACCCGCTGCTGCTCCCCGCCCGACAGCGCCTTGATATGCCGATGTGTGAAAGAGCCGATCCCGAGCTGGTCCAGCAAGGCATGGATGCGTGTCCGCTCCGGCCGGCTCAGCCAGGGAAGGCGCTTCGAATGCCGGTAGAGCCCCATCGCCACCACCTGCTCCACCGTGACCGGAAAATCCCAATCGACCGTCTCGATTTGGGGAACATAGCCGACATGGGGGGGCGTCTGCTGCGAGACCCGATTTCCCGATACGGAGACCGAGCCGGAGAGAACGGGAACGGCGCCGAGGATCGTCTTGAGGAGGGTCGATTTTCCGGTCCCGCTCGGCCCGACCAAACCGGCGAATTGGCCCGGATAGATCTGCAAGGAGAGATTTCGAAAAACGATCTTTTTTTGGTATCCGCAGGTGACATCATGAAGCGAGACCAAAGCTCCCTTACCGTCCGAATGAGCGACCATCTAATCGAGGTCCTTCCCGGTCGTCGTGGCGGTCAGCTTGCCGTGCTTGACCCCTTTGGTCGAGATCAGCGAATCGGCGATCTTCTTGATTTCACCGGCGCGCCCTCGGACCACCAGCACTTCCAGACAACGATGCTCGTCGAGGTGGATATGCAGGGTCGAACGGATCAACTTCGAATAGTGATGCTGCAGATCGGTCAGTTTTTCCATCAGCTCGTGGACGCCATGATCGTACACGATCGTGATCGTCCCGATCGTCTCTTTGTTTTCATCCCATTCCTGCTCGACCAGGTGATCACGGATCAAATCGCGGAGCGCCTCGGAACGGTTGGTATAATTCTTGTCTTCGATCATCGTGTCGAACTGTTTCAAAAGACCTTCGTCCATGGAGACGCCGAATCGAACCAATTTTGCCACGGAAAACCCCTCCAAAACCGGATAACACTTTTTGGATAAGTGTGCTATAAAACGGCTCAATTGTCAAGGTTTTGATGCGCTTTACGGAAGATTCCTGGGATCGATTTCGTTCAAGGAGTCGCCCTTTCCGCCGAGCACCGAGGCCATGGTTTTGACGTCTTCCACCATCATTCCGATATAGGTATGCTCCGGCGCTTCCGCCGCTCCGGGAAGATCATCGTCTCGAAGGGTAGAGATGAACTTCACACCGGCCTCTTTCCCGATCTGGTCGAGAATTTTGCTCGGAAAAACCTCGGATCCGAAGATCGCCGGCACCTTTTCCGCTCTGAGCTGATCGATCAAGCGGG
>SCUR01000002.1 GCA_004297235.1 Candidatus Manganitrophaceae bacterium
ATCTCTCTCTCCGACGGGAAGCAACACTTTTTTCATCAGTGCTCCTGTTGATTTCGTTGGCCGTCCATTTTGACCATGACCTCAAGCGCTTTTTTAAGCCACTCGCTCCGGGCGGCCTCAGATAACTTCCGGACCAGATCCTTAATCTCGACCTGCTGAAACGCAAGCCGATAAGAAGTAGGCAGGAGATTTTCATAGATCTCTCTTAGCGCCCCCTCATGGGCATATCGATACTCGTAAACCGCCTCGTCCCCGTTCCCCTTCGCCAGCAAATAATGGATGATCGTCTCCAGCATTTCGTCATATCTCTTTTGGTCCATCAGGAGAAGCGCTTTGAGAAAGAGAAGATCAAGATGGCTTTTTTTGACCGAAAGCCCCTGGTCGACATATCGGCAGGCCCCCTGGAAATCGGCCTGCTCCAGCGACAGGAAGGCGAGGGTCGAGATAATCCCCAAATAGATCGGATTGTCTTCCCGCATGTCGTCTTGGGAGACCTGCGCCAGCGCCCGCTTCAACGTCTCCTTGGCCGGATCCTTTAAGTTCAGCTTAAGATAAGAGAGGGCCGATTGATAATTGGCGGTATACGATTCAGTGGTCATCTGATTTCCCTTCGACAAGCGCCCAGGTCAGCGGCGTTCCTCTTTGAATGTGTGCCTTCGATTTCTTCCCGAGAACTTCAACAAGATATTTTGGGGCGAGGCCGAATCCCGGCCGAATCGATCGGACATTTTCCTCGGTAAACGTTTCCCCCGGCTTGATCTCTTTCACGACGAAGAGGGAGCGCGCAAACTCCCTGCTTTTTTGAACCTTCTCCGACAGCTCATACCGGATCGAGCCGAGCGCCGCCTCCGCCTCTCTCACCCCCTGAACCATCGCCGCGAATTCGGCCGGCTCCAGAGAGAACGACGCATCCGGCCCTCCGAGCGTTCGATCCAAGATAAAATGTTTCTCGACGATCTTCGCCCCCAGCGCGGCGGCGGCAATCGGAACGGAGATCCCCCGGGTATGGTCGGACAGGCCGGCCACCGTCTTAAATCGCCCCTGCAAATCGGGAATGGTTCTGAGATTCGCCTCCTCGACCGGCGCCGGGTAAGCGGAAGTGCATTTTAATAATGCAATCCGGTCGTTCCCCGCGTTTCGGCAGGTGTCTACCGCTTCCTCGATCTCGGCGAGGGTCGCGATGCCGGTGGAAAGAATAACAGGCTTTCCTTTCCCAGCGACATAGGCAATCAACGGGAGGTCGGTGATCTCAAAGGAAGCGATTTTATAGGCCGGAACCTTCATCTCCTCCAGAAAGTCGACGGCGGTCTTATCGAAGGGGGAGGAAAAGCAGACCAGCTCCAGCTCCTCCGCCACCTTCATCAGCTTCGGCTGCCACTCCCAGGGGGTATATGCCTCCTGATAAAGCCGATAGAGGGTCTTGCCGTCCCACTGCGTTCCCTGCTTGATTCGGAAACAATCGTTGTCCGAATCGAGGGTCAGGGTGTCGGGGGTATAGGTCTGCAGCTTGACGGCGTCGGCGCCCGCCTCCCGGATCGCCTTGATCGTCTTCACCGCCAAATCGAACTTCTGCAGATGATTCGCGGAGAGTTCGGCGATGATGAAAACGGGCGCCCCCTCACCGACCTGCTTCGGCCCAATCGTCCAAGAGGTCATCGCGTCCTCTCTTTTTGATCAACCAACGCCATCACGATAACATCCCGCCATCGGCCTTCTTTAAAAACAAACTCTTTCAATCGTCCTTCCTTCCGAAATCCCCTCTTCCGATAAAATCGGACGGCGCGGTCGTTCCCTTCGATCACTTCCAATCGGAGGGAGTGGAGATGCGCAATCTCAAAACACAACTGCTTCAATAAATGAATTAAGACCTTCCCGGCACCGCGTCTTCGGACGTCGGGATTCGCGTAGATTCCGAGGTAAGCGTGTTTGTTTTTGACGTCGAGCTTATTCAGGGAGATCACGCCGAGCCCCCCCGCTTGATCCTCGACCCTCCAAAAAAAGTTTTTGCCGTCTTCCTTCAATCCTTGGATAAATCGAAGATGTTCCTTTTTTGAAATCAGGTGATCGGAATACATCCACTTCCGGACCGCTTCATGATTTCGCCACCGCCGGACCTGCTCGCTCTCCGCGCCCAAGTGAATGAAATTAGTTAATCTAAAACCGTCCAATTCAAAGTTCCGTCTCAGACGAACCTCCTTTGAACCTTTATCGATTCGAGACATCGGCGAAGACCTTCAACCTTTTGTATCGTTGAACCGTGTTTCTTGGAATGTCGAAAAAGTTATAATAACTGCCGTCGGACCGGACCGAGTAAAATGAATAGAACTGCGGGCACTCGCTTAACCGAATGAATCCGGCTTCATTATCCTCGGGCCGATGATCGAAGAAATCGGGATATCTTTGAAGGAGCTCCCCGGTCTGGCTTGGATATCGGAAGAAGGTCGGATACCGATCGGCGACCGTTTTCACCTCGAACACCTCCTCCTTCGAATAATACATCGGCAGATCGACCGGGTGGATATTCCAGACCTCCTCGGAATCGAGCATGGCGATTTTGAATTTGGAGCCCGATTCTATTTCTCTCTTTATTTCATCCGTCACACCGGCTTTCTCGGAATCCCAAACCAGTTTGAATTGATCTCTGAAGATCCATTCATGCTTTTTATACCGTTTCTTGCTCATCAGTCTCGCCCCCCGCGTGACGGGGTTGTAGCTGCAAAAAACCGGGCCGATATTGGTATAACCGAAGGAGACTTCCCCCGTCCCCTCCGATCCCGGTGCATGAAACAGGTGGGTCGTTTCCGACTTTCCCCAGAAAGCGTCTCCGTTGATGAGGACGTGCGGCAGATCATACGTCTCGATATGTTCGGGACGGTTGGACGGCATGGCGTCGTCGGGAATCATGAAGGTTCGCAACGAAGCGCCGTCGAGCAACTTTTGAACGATCTCTTGATCCGTCACGGTCTCAGTTCCTATTCAACAAACGAAACCAGCCCCTTCTCCTCATACTTCTTGACGTACTGATAGAGCTTGGCATAATCGATCTCGTGTTTGATTGCGATGTCGAGCAGCGTCGTTTTCTCGTCGAAATAGCGGCAGAGACAATCCATCAGATAGTTCCATTTTTTCTGATCCTCCGCCACCGTCGGACGGATGCTCGGATCGGCGGTCGAGATGTAGAGATCGTACTTCGGGTTGCTGAGGGCGACGAGCCCTTTGAAATGGCGCTTCAACGTCGTGTTGGTCTCCAGGATATCGAGAATCCCCAAGACGGTCTGGACCGCTTCCTCCAGCTTGTCCTCGAAGATGATCCGTTCGTCGTCGAGGCTCGAGTGATACTCCGGATACATCGGATGCGCCCGAGAGAAAGAGAGGAAAGGGATTTCGAAGCCGGGGGCCTCCCAGACCGTCTCGTCGTTGCCGACCACCTTCCTGAAATCGGCCTCATGGAGGTCGGAGAAGTTACGCGTGAGATAGACCTTCGCTGCTTTATCGATGAGGCTCTCGCCGGTGAACGATTTCTGCAGGGCGAATCGATTTTGATTGCCGAGCATTTCGAGGAACATCCCTCCCCGGAACGTCTTCACCACCTTCTCCGGGAGGTTCGCCAGATAGAAGACGGTCCCCAAATGTTCCGGCGCAATAATCGCCCGATAGCTGTATTTTCTCTTCTTTCGTTGGGCCAGCCGCTTCATGATCTCCACCGTCACGACGATCCCGGAGACATCATCGTTCGCCTGCCCCGCGTGGCAATCATGGGCGTTGAAGAGAATCGTCTCCTTCGTCTCCCCTTCGAGAAAATAATCCAAGACCTTCATCGTGCCGGGCTCGGCGACCGTCTCCAAGACCACCTCGTACTCTCCCCGGTCGAGCTCTTTGTAAAGTTGATGCGGAATCGACATCCCCCAGTCCCGCCGCCACGGCTTGTAGTAATAATCGCAGTGATAGACCAGCGCCTCCGGAAAGACCGGGTGATAGAAGAGATGCTTCTTCATTTCGTCGAGAGAGACCTTCCCGGTAAAAGAGGTGGAGTAGCCGATCACCCCCAACGGATGCTTCATCCCATCATAGATGACCTTTCCGTTCTTCTTGATCTCGGCCCGGACCGCCTTCCACTTTTTCGGAACGGTCCATCCGTTATGCTCCAACCCCGATGCATATTCGTGGATCTGAAACGGCAGGACGCCGCGTAAGATTTCCGCCGCCTTGTCGGTGTCCTCCGACACCGGCGCCAGCCGAAGGGGGTAGATCTTTTTGAGAAGGTCAAACATCGCGCTCATTTTTCTTCCTCCGTTGCTTCCACCAAACCGGCTGCGTTGTATTCCGCGCTGTACTGCATCGCTTCCTCCAGAACCTTCATCGGCGTGAAAAACCGCTGCCCGACTTTGAGCGTGGGGATCAGATCGATTCCCGCCTCGCTTGACACCATGCGGACGACCAACGCACCGTCGCGGGCCGCGATGAAGACGGCGCCGTCGGTAATACGATAAATCAACCCAGCCATAAATGGATGGAACGTCCCCTCGCTGTCATCGGCCTGGCACCGTTTCAGAAAAACGCGCCGGCCGTTTAAATAGGTCGACGTCCCCGGATAGGGATCGTCGAAGGCGGCGATCATCGTCTCGATCTCGTCACAGCGCCACGACCAATCGATCCATCCGTGCCGGAGGGTGTGGAGTCTGGGGAAATAGGAGCTGAAGTTTTCCTGGAGCTTTGCCAACCCGAATTCCTTCCCGGCCTGAACTTCATCGAGGAACTCGCAAAAGAGCTTGAATCCCTCTTCATGCGCGGCCTCGTAATAATCGCTTGGAATCTTAGCCGACCGCGGGAGAAGATACTCCCGCGATTTTAAGATCTCGCCGGAGTCGTAGACGCCCGGAACCATCTCTTCGTTGATGACCTGAATGTTCCAGCAGCCGATCCGATTTTTTCGAAGGATCTGCCAGGTGAAGTGCGCCCCGCCCCGATATTGCGGAAGCCGGATCGTCATAAAATCGAAGAGCCGTCCTTGGAAGAGGGCGATCGTCTCCTTCGAAAAAGTGTATGCCTCGCCCAGCCCGATCCCGATTGCGGCGCTCGAAACCGCCGACCGAAGCTCCGACGCGCGGTTGATGTCGTCCGAATGAAAGAAGGGGATCTTCTCTTGCTCCAACACCGCTCGCAACGTCGGACCCGACCCCCCTTCCAGCGCCTCTTCCAGATGTCGCTTCACGGCGAAGAGGGTGGTGTGAATCTTCCGCCGGATCGCCTCTTTCGCGAACGCGACCATCAACGGCCCCCCTCCGAAGAGGACCAGCCGGTCGATCGGTCCGATTTTGAGTGTCGATTTTACCAAGGTCGTTTGTCCTCCCTCACCGGAACGATCTAAAGCCCCAATACGAAGTCTCGAACCCGTGCGCTTCCTTTCCCGTCGACGAGTCTTTTTCCACTCTCGCTTCTCCGGGCTCTTTCCTCTTTGTCCCTCAATCGGATCAAAGAGGCGAGCGCTCTTTCCAGAAAGGTCCGCGTCTCCCACCAGCCGGCATAGTCGATGACCCCGGCGCGCTCCCATCCCATCACATTGTTCAGCTGGTTCTCCGCCACCGCAATCGATACCCCGGGCAAACCGACCCGGGCCATTTCGTAGAGTGTTTGGCCTCCGGCCGAGACAGCCACGTCGGATTCGAGCATCGCTTTCTTCATCCCTTCCGCATTCGGGAAATAAACCAGCTCGGTGCGGCTGTCTTTCAACTGTTCGATTTTTTCAACGTTCCGAAACCCTTTTCCAATGATGACCCGCTTGCTGCATTCGGGGAATGCCTCGATCGACATCTTCAACACGTTGGGGGTCATCCCCCGGATATCATCTCCGCCGAACGAGATCAAGATACGACCGATGCTCTCCCGTGTCTCCTTTTCCGGAACGTCCCAGAATTCCTTCCGAAGGAGAATGTATTTGCTTCCCAACAGATAGCTCCGTCCCCTTCCTTGGGGGTAGTCCATCTCCTCGGCGTAAAGACTCCCGTTCACCACCACCCCTTCGGGGTAGTTCAGTCGTTGGGTATCATCGATAAAGACAGGACATTTCGCCTGCTTCGAGACCGCTTCATAGATGCCCATCCCTGCCAGATAAGAATCGACGACTACGATTTTGGAATCCTTCAGCAGCGCAGAGAGGGTGGACCGATTACTCCACCAGGGGAGGATCCGGTATTGCTTCCCGTAAAGGAGCCCCACGACACTCTCGTCCCCCTCCACGATCAGCTCCGCAGGGATCCCTCTCTCCTCGAATGCTTGATAGAGCGAGGTACACCGCGTGATATGGCCGAAGCCGATTTCCCGGCTCCCTTCCGTCAATATCAAAACGCTCATCATTCCGTCGATGGGCCTCCTTGTTTCCATTCCGGTCGGATCAGGCCCAGGAGAATATCATCGACGTAGGAGCCATTCGAATAAAACTGCTTCTTTCGAATCCCCTCCACGACGAAACCGGCCTTTTGAAATGCCCGGGCGGAACCTTCATTCGGACCGTAACATCCGGCGGTGACCTTGTGAAGATTTAATACGTCGAAGGCATAAT
>SCUR01000009.1 GCA_004297235.1 Candidatus Manganitrophaceae bacterium
CCTGCTCGATCACAAAAACCTCTTCCCGCAGACGGATGAGTTGAAAGAACTCTTCCTGCCTCCGGGCGATCCGAATGGCGGGCCGCATGTCATTCCCCTAATTGACAGAACCGATCCGACCGGCTAGATTAAAAACAACGGAGGTGAACATGCGCACCCACTTGATGCTCTTCATGGTTTTGTCGTTCCTCTATCCCGCCCTCGGAGCCGCTCAGCAGGTCTATAAGTATGTCGATCAGAACGGGGCGGTCGCCTTCACCGACAATATCGAGAACGTTCCGGAGGCGCAGCGCCCGCAGACCCAAACGATCGAGTCGGCGCCGCTTCCGACCATCACGCCGGGAGTCTCCACCCGCGTCCAATACGACCGATGGATCGACCATCCCCTCTCCAAATACATTATCGGCTTCATCGCGCTCTCCATCGTCATGCTCTTCGTCCAGCACAAGACCGATCGATTCCTACTCAAGATGGTGATGAAGCTCCTCTTTGTCGGCTTCCTGGGCGCCGCCATTTACAGCGTGCTCGTCATGCAAGGCAATCCGATCACCCCGGCGGCGCTCCAGAAAGCGGCGGAGCCCTACCTCCCCACCCCCGCGCCGATTAACGCCGCCAAAGAAGCGGTCGGCAAAATGGAAGAGGCGCAGAAAAAACAAAAGACGGAGATTGATTCGCTGATGCGCTCCGTCGACAATCCAAATCAATAATCCATTAGCTAAATTTTGAAAGTTTGTTTCGGAGGAAGTGATCGACCAGGACGAGCGCCATCATCGCTTCGGCGATGGGGACGGCGCGCAGGCCGACGCAGGGATCGTGCCGCCCTTTGGTGGCGATCTTCGCCGGGCGGCCGTGAATGTCGATCGTCTCCTGCTCGATGGCGATCGACGAGGTCGGCTTCACCGCCAGCCGCACGACGATCTCGTCCCCATTGGAAATCCCGCCGAGGATTCCGCCGGCATTGTTCGATTTGAAACCGGTCGGCGTGATCGGATCGCAATTCTGGCTGCCGCGCATCTCGACCACTTCGAAGCCCGCCCCGATCTCCACCCCCTTCACCGCGTTGATCGACATCATCGCCCCCGCGAGCGCCGCGTCGAGCTTATCGAAGACCGGCTCGCCGAGCCCGGCGGGAACCCCCTTCGCGACCACCTCCACCATCGCCCCGACCGAATCTTTCTCCGACTGCGCCTGTTGGATGACCTGCGTCATCTCCTCCACCGCGTCGGGATCGGGGCAGAAGAGCGGGTTCTGGCGGATCTGCGCATAATCGATCTTCTTGATTTTGACCGGCCCGACCTGCGCGATATAGCCGATGATCTCGATCCCCTCCCGCGCAAGAAGCTTTCGGGCGATCGCCCCCGCCGCCACCCGCGCCACCGTCTCGCGCGCGGAAGAGCGCCCGCCGCCGCGGTAGTCGCGGAAGCCGTACTTCTTAAAGAAGGTGTAGTCGGCGTGGCCGGGGCGGAAGAGATCTTTGATCGACTCATAATCTTTTGATTTGGCATCTTCGTTGTAGATGACGAGACCGATCGGCGTGCCGGTCGTCCGCCCCTCAAAAATTCCCGAGAGGATCTTCACGGCGTCCGATTCTTTGCGCTGCGTGACGAGCTTGCTCTGCCCCGGCTTTCGCCGATCGAGATCCTTCTGAAGATCCTCTTCGGAGAGGGGCAAGCCCGCGGGGCAGCCGTCGACGATCGCGCCGAGCGCGACGCCGTGGCTCTCGCCGAAAGTGGTCACCCGAAAGATCTGTCCAAACGTGCTTCCCGACATGCCGTCTCCAAAAAACCGGGCGGGTCACCGACCCGCCCTTACCAAACCGATTTATCGATAAATCCTTCAGTGCACCCCGACCTGAAGGCACTCCTTGCAAAGCTTCTTTCCCCCCTCTTCCCTCAGGAGGGCGACGTTGGTCTGCTCGCCGCAATTCCCGCACGGCTCGGCGTCATACTTCCCCGTTTTCGGCGGCGGCGGGAGGGTGACATGTTCGATCTTAAAGAGCGCTGAATCGGAAGCGGTCAGAATTTCGTTGATCTTGTCGTCGGTCAGCTTCTGGAAAGCCGCCTTGTTTTCGGCCGTGGCGTTGGGGGCGGTCGCCTCCTTCCGCAGCTTTCGGAGCTGGCCGTGATCGAACGTGTCCCAGTAGATGCAGTAAGCCCGGACCGCTTTCCCCGTTTTGGTATTTTGTAGGATGTAAACCGGCTTGCCGACCTGGGTGAGATAAAGGTTCCGCTTCCCGAAGGTGCAGCCGGTGATCTCCTGGATCGCATCGAGCGCGCAGGTTTCATTTCCGACCAGAGCGACCAGCTCCTTCATATTCTTCATCTGGTCTCCCATCTCCCGCATCAGAACTTTCGCCGCCCGATAACCGACCGCGATATCCAAACAAAGATGCCGATGAAAATCAACCGCCTTCTTAAATTCAGGATCCATGCTTCGCCCCCTTCCGGAAAAAGTTCATCATTTGCCCGCGATCATATCATATTATTCCAAGAAATCAAACGAACGCGGCTATCGGGACGCGGATAGGGATGAAGATCAAGACCCTTAATCGGCCGCCACCGGCGCGGCCGCCACTTTCCCGCCGATCGCCCCGCGCCGCATCAACCACCACAACACCGCCAGTCCCGGAATCGCCCCCAATACGCTGGCGGCGAAAAACATCGGCCACCCCAGCCCGGCCGCCAGGAGGCCGGTCGGCGCGCCGGCGATTTTCGGTGTGATCGCCATCAGGCTGGAGAGGAGAGCATACTGGGTGGCACTGTAGCGCTTTTCGGTAAGGCTCATCAAGAAGGCGACGAAGGCCGCCGTGCCCATGCCGCCGGAGAGGTTGTCGACGCCGACCGCCAGAACCAGAGCGGCCTTGTTCTGCCCCGCCAGGGCGACCCACATGTAAGTTAGATTGGTGACCGCCTGGAGGATGCCGAAGGCCCAGAGCGAACGGTAAATCCCGAGGCGCGCGATGAGGCCCCCCGCGGCGACGGCGCCGAAGATCGTGGCGATCAGTCCAAACCCCTTGTTCACCGCGCCGATCTCGGTTTTGGAGAAACCGACATCGAGCAGAAAGGGGGTCGTCATCGCCCCCGCGACGGCGTCCGGGAGCTTATAAAGAATAATAAAAAGGAGCAGAACCAGGGCGGCGTCGCGGCTAAAAAAGGCCTTGAAGGGCTGGGCGACCGCCTCCGCCAGGCTGCGGGGGCTGCCGCCGCTCTTCGGCTCGGTTCCCCACAACGCGGCGGCCACGCCGACCAGCATCAGCCCCGCCATGATCCGATAGACCGCCGCCCAGGGGAGGTGGTCGGCCAGGATCAGCGCCATCGCCCCGGAGGAGAGCATTCCCAGGCGGTAGCCGAGCACCGAGACCGCCGCCCCCGCGCCGAGCTCTTCCTCTCTGAGAACGTCCGCCCGGTAGGCGTCGACCACGATGTCCTGGCTCGCGGAGAGAAATGAAACGAGCACCGCCGTCACCGCCAGGAGCCAGGGCTGTGAAACCGGATTCAAACTTCCCATGAAGGCGATCGCCGCCATGAGGGTTAGCTGCGTCACCACCAGCCAGCCCCGCCGGCGTCCTAGAAAAGGGGGGGTATAGCGGTCCATGAGGGGCGCCCAGAGATATTTCACCGTATATGGCAACCCCACTAAGGTAACCGCGCCGATGGTGGCGAGATCGACCCCCGCATCCTTCATCCAGGCCTGTAAGGTGCCGAAGGTGAGAGCCAGCGGCAGGCCCGAAGAAAAACCGAGCAGCAGCAACACGGCGACCCGCCGGTTGCTGAAGACTTGAAGATAAAGATTCATGATTTCTCTCGTCGGTGGTAATGATGAATCATCGCTACTTTACCCCGATCGGATAGTTTTGTCATCTCCCTTACATTATTCGGCTCTGTCTCAGCGGTATGATGGAAGTAACGGGGGATTGACTTCCGATTATCCTCTGCGTATTGTAAGGAATGGTTTTTACCAACCTCATTTTAGCCCTCTTTCGAATATTTTCAGAATCATTGTACAAAACGGGAGCGATTTGGCATCCTCTTCGGACCACCCTCCCTAAAACATGGAGCCGAGCATGAAGGGACAAAAATTTCCGGATATCTTGCGCAAGCGAAAAAGTGAAATCCTGGAAGGTTGGATGAAGCGGCAACTTTCCCTGGCCGGGAAAGGAACCACCCCGGATGAGCTTCGGAAACAATGCGTCGAGTTCCTCGATCTGCTGGAAAACCTCATGCAGAACGGCGGCTCGCTCGACCCGAACGACCCGAAGGCGAGGCCCATTATCGAGTTCCTCAAAGAGCTCTCGAAAGACCGGGTGCTCAAGGGATTCTCCCCGACCGAAACCGCCACGTTCGTCTTCAGCCTCAAGGAGGTGGTCCTCCCGCTGCTTCAGCCGCTCGCCAAAAACGAAGAGACCTTCACGCATGAGGTGATGCCGCTCTCCATTCTCCTCGATCAGCTCGGCCTGCTCACCTTTGAGAACTACATCGAAAACCGCGAGGAGGTCATCGCCCGGCAACAGCTCGACATGGCCGAGCTCTCCACCCCCGTCGTCAAAATTTGGGACGGCATTCTCGCCCTGCCGCTGATCGGCACCCTCGACTCCCAACGGACGATGATCGTCATGGAAAAGCTCCTTCAAAAGATCGTCGATACGGCGGCGACGGTGGCGATCCTCGATATCACCGGCGTGCCGACCGTCGATACGCTGGTGGCCAACCACATCATGAAGACCGTGGCGGCGACCCGGCTGCTGGGCGCGGAGGTGATCATCACCGGGGTCTCGCCCGCCATCGCACAGACGATCGTGCATCTGGGAGTCGACCTCTCGGGCATCATGACCCGGGCGACGATGGCCGAAGGGTTGAAGCTGGCGATCCGGATGACCAAGCAGCAAACCGCCGACGAGCGCCGGGACGGGATCAATCCGCTGGAGAAGGGAATCGCGGCGATGCAGCCGGCCAAGGGCCAAAAGGGGCCGCGTTAATATGGAAAAGATCCCCATCATCAAAGTCGGCGACACCCTTCTCGTCTCGATCCAAACCGATCTTCAGGACCAGGTCGCCATGGCAATGCAGAGCGATCTTCTCAGCAAGATCGAGACGACCTCCGCCCGCGGCGTCATCATCGATATCTCCGTGGTCGATATCGTAGACTCGTTCTTGGGCCGGGTTCTCTCCGACACCGCGTCCATGGCGCGAATTATGAACGCCGTCGTCGTGGTGGTCGGCATCCAACCCTCCGTCGCCATCACCCTGGTCGAGCTCGGCTTGGAGTTAAAACAGATTCCGACCGCCCTGAACGTCGAGCGGGGCCTGCTGCTTCTGAGGGAAAAGCTCGGCGGGAGCGACGGCCGCGCCGACGCCGCCGGGTCCGAAGCGCTCGGAGGGGATGAGGAGATCGCGCGCAATGGTCACGGTTAGCCGGTCGACCCGCCTCTCGATTGCGAACGAGATCGATCTGGTCCGGGCCCGCCAGGAGGTCCGCGTCCAGGCCCAGGCGCTCGGATTCAGCCTGGTCGATCAGACGCGCATCACGACCGCCGTCAGCGAGTTGATCCGGAACATGATGAAGTACGCCGGCGGCGGGACGATGGATCTGGAGGCGGTCCGCAACGGCGTGCGCGCCGGCCTTCGGATCATCTGCGTCGACAAGGGGCCGGGAATTCCCGACATCGGGTTGGCGATGAAGGAAGGCTACTCCACCAGCAACGGATTGGGTTACGGCTTGCCGGGGACGAAGCGGTTGGTGGACGAATTCGACATCTGGTCGGAGGTCGGGAAAGGAACGCGGGTGACGATTTCGAAATGGCGTTGAAGGTAACGGAAATCTCCTCGATTCTCCCCGAAGGGGCGTCCTGGGCCGGCGAGATCCGCCGTCGAATGCTGCGGACGGCCGCGTCGATCGGCCTCTCCGAGGCAAAATGTTCGAATGTCGCCCTGATCGCCACGGAACAGGCAACGAATTTGGAGCATCACCACACGGCCTCCCCGGCGATCCGCTACGGCGTGACCACGGCCGACCGGGGAGAAAAAGGGCTCTTGATCGTTTCGGAGGACCGAGGCCCGGGCATTCCCCATCCGGAGCAGGCCCTTCGAGATCATTACTCGACGGCGGGGACCCTGGGGGGAGGGCTCGGCGCGATCCGTCGGCTCTCCGACGACTTTGCGATTCACTCTGCAACCGCACGTCCGGGAGGGACCTCTCCCGGAACGGTCGTTGTCTCGCGGATCTGGGAAAACCCTCCCGTCTCGGCCGGTCCCTTCGATTGCGAGGCGTTCACCCGGCCGAAGCCGGGAGAATCGGACAACGGCGACGGGGTTGCCTTCTGGCAGGAGGGCGATCGCTTGCAGGTGGCGATCATCGACGGCCTGGGACACGGCCTGGGGGCGAAGAAGGCGACGCAGGCCGCACGGGAGCGGCTGGAAGGGAGCGGGATGATTCCGCTCAACCTCCTTCTGGAGCGGCTTCATAGCGGTCTTCGGAAGACGCAGGGGGCCGTGGTCGGCCTCCTCCGAATCGACTTAAGAGAAGGGCGGGCGACGTACGCCGGGGTCGGCAACATCGATTGCCGGATCTTCGGCGCGCACCCGATCCGGCCGATCTCCACGAACGGCTCGCTCGGCGTCGTCGCGCCGCGGTGCCGGGAGGAGTCCTTTCCCTTCGGGAAGGGGGACTTCTTTGTTCTGACGACCGACGGCATTTCGACGAAGTGGGAGCCGGCCGACTACGCCCCATCGGACGCCCCCGCTCCCCTTCTGCTCGGGCCGCTGCTGTTGAGGGATCAGAGCCGTCCGAAAGACGACGCCACCGTCGTGATCGGGCGAATAGGATGAGATGGAGTCGATCACCGAAAAAAAAGTTTTATCTTTATCGATCGGGAAGCAGAGCCGGCTCCTGACCGTTCGGAACAAGATCCGGACGGTCCTCGACTATCTGGAGATCCCGCGTCGGGAGCAGAACCGCCTGATCATCGCCCTCTCGGAGCTGATGCGCAACACCCTTCAGTACGCGAAGTCGGGGGAGCTGACCCTGTCGGCCGTTCAAGACGGGCCGAAATGGTCGATTGCCTTCGTCCTCTCCGACCGGGGCCCCGGCATCGCGCATCTCGACGAGATCCTGCAAGGCGCCTATCGCTTCCCGCCGGGACGCGGCCTGGGAATTCTTTCGGCGAAACGCCTGTTGGACGAATTTGAGATGCAAACCGTTTCGGGAAAAGGGACCCAGGCGTGCGGCCGGTTGAAGGTCGAGCATCTTTATGCGGAAGGGCTGGACGACAGCCGTCTGGCCCGCCTCTACGAGACCCTCTCCCAACAGCCCGATATCGAAGACCTCGTCACCACGCTTCGTGAGAAAGAACAATTGATCGAGCAGCTGAACAACGAGCTCAGCGTCACCAATGAAGGGATCATCGCCCTCTATCGCGAGATCGACGAAAAAAATATCGAGCTCTCCCGCGTGAATCAGATGAAGTCGTCGTTTCTGGCCAGCATGTCCCACGAATTGAGGACCCCGCTGAATTCGATCCTGGCGCTCAGCCAGATTCTCCTCGACCGGATCGACGGCGATCTCTCCGGCGAGCAGCAAAAGCAGGTCGCCATGATCCAAGGCTCCGGCGAGCAGCTCCTGCAGCTCATCAACGACATCCTCGATCTTTCCCGGATCGAGGCGGGAAAGGTCCGGGTCGAAAAGAGGTGGATCGATCTGCACAAGGTGGCGCAAGAAGCGATCACCAGCATGGAGCCCCTGGCGAAGAAGAAGCGGCTCACCCTCCGCCTGGTGGCCCCTCCCTCTTTTCCCCCGGTCTTCGCCGACGAAGCGCGCGTCCGTCAGATCCTCCTCAATTTGCTGAGCAATGCGGTGAAGTTCACCCCGTCCGGCGGAATCCACGTCACGCTCGCCTTCATGGAAAATGGAGAGGAGGAGATTGCCGTGTCGGTCCAAGACACCGGGATCGGGATCGCTCAGAAGAATTTGGTTTACATCTTTGAGCCGTTCCATCAAATCGACAGCACCCCGGCCCGAAAATACGGCGGAACCGGCCTGGGGCTCTCGATCTGCAAACAGCTGGTGGAGCTGATGGGGGGAAGAATCTGGGCCAACAGCGAACTGGAAAAGGGGTCGACTTTTACCTTCACCCTTCCGATGGCCGAAGCGAACATCGGCACGAAGATTGAGGAGTCGTGATGCCGATCCGAATTTTGCTGGTGGAAGACACCCCGGTCAACCTGTATGTTCTGCAGCGGGTCTTTCGGAACGAAGGATTCGACGTGGTCGAGGCGACCGACGGAAAAGAGGCGATCCGGAAAGCCGAAAAGGAGAAGCCCGATGTGGTCCTGATGGACATGCGCCTCCCCGATATGAGCGGCTACGAAGCGGTCGCCGTCCTGCGCCAGAGACTCCCCGCCCTCCCGATCATCGCGGTGACCGCCGATGCGCTTCCCGGCGACCGGGAGTGGTGTCTGAACCTCGGCTGCATCGATTATTTTTCCAAACCGATCCGGTACCGGGAGATCATCGACCGCGTTCAACGCATAGTCAAAGAGCGCGACGACCGATCGGCTGCAAACGGATAACAAGGAACGAGGCCCCAACAAGGTGAGTCAAGCCCATTCAATCAACCGATTTTTTGAAAGAGGGGGAGAGACGATGCCGACCATTCTGGTGGTGGATGATACCGAAACAAATCGCTATATCCTGGAGAAGATCTTAAAGACCGAGGGCTTTCAGGTGATCACCGCCTCAAACGGCGCCGAGACGCTGGAGCGGGCGGCGCAAGACCGTCCCGACCTCATCCTCCTCGACATCAACATGCCCGACATGGACGGCTTCCATGTCTGCCGATACCTGAAAGAGAATCCTCAAACCGAGGTCATTCCGGTCATCATCATCTCCGCCACCTATTACGATCTGGAGAGCCGCGTCCGGGGGATTGAATTGGGCGCGATCGACTATCTGACGCAGCCGGTCAACAAGGCGGAGCTGCTGGCCCGGGTCCACAGCAATCTTCGGTCGAAGTTTTATTATGACCAGGCGATGCAGGATGCGGAACGATTCAAGCTGATGACGGAGATCGGAAGCCTTCTCTTCGGCTCTCTCTCAAGCGGCCAATTCCCCCCCGACATCCCCGCCAAAATCATGCGGATGTTCGACGGCTCCGGAGCCGCCGTCCTCTACCGGGACCGATCCGAAGGGCAATTGCGCTGGATGATGACCGGCGGAAGCCTCGCGGGACTGGAGGGGGACCCGAACGCGAAGATCGAGGAGCCCGACGGGCTGTTGGGCCAGGCGCTCACAAAACGGACCCGGTCGACGAGCGCCCGCGAATCGGTCGCGGCCGACCCCCTGCTCGGAAGGGTTTTGGCCGGCAGGGAGCTGGAAGGGCTGGTCCTCTTGCCGCTGAATTATCAGGAGTACACGAAGGGGGTCTTGCTGATTGCGCTCCGGAAACCGTTCCTCTCCCCCGAAGAGGAAGTCCCCCTTGAAAACCTCTCCTCCCGGCTGACAGCCGGCCTCCTGAATCAGGAAGCGTACCAATATCTCCAGCGGATGAACGAGGTCCTCTCCCGGACCAACCTGAAACTGCGTGAAGAGGCGATGCAACACCAGACCTCTTTTTCCTACACCTCCCACGATCTGAAAACGCCGTTGAACGCCATCATCGGATTCGCTTCGCTGCTTCGCGACAACGCGCTCGACGAGGAGAAGAAAAAATCGGCGATCGAGCGGATTCTGGTCAATTCAAGAGACCTCCTCCGCATGTTGGAAAAGGGGCTCGACCAATTCCGCCACAAGGCGACCGATGGAACCGAAGTTGATCTGAGCGAGCTCGTGCGGGAGGAGATCCAGAACGAGCTGATCCCCCTTCTCTTCGGAAAAGAGGTGGCGGTGGAGAGCCGGATCGAACCGGGGGTCCGACTCCGTCTCTCCGATCCCGATCTGATCAGGCATATCCTCTCGAATCTCTTGTCCAATGCCGCCAAGTTCACCTCCTCCGGAAGCATTCGGGTCCGGGTGCGAAACAGCAAAGAGAAAACAGAAGAGGGGGTTCAGATCGTCGTAACAGACACCGGGATCGGGATCGAAGTCGACCGGCTGGCCCGCATCTTCGACCCATTCAGTCACACCTCGGGATATGAAGGGAGCGGGATCGGCCTGGCGATCGTTCACCATATCGTTCAACGGTTGCGTGGAAAGATCAAGGTGAAGAGCACGCCGGGGGCCGGGACCCAATTCACCATCTGGCTCCCCCGGCACGGCGACATGGTCGGTTGATCGATCCCCGTGAGCAGCGCTCCCTCCCTCCACTCCTCCCGGTTCGACCGAATCACCTTCTGTCTCGTTTCGCCCGAAGGTCCCGGCAATATCGGCAGCGCCGCCCGCGCCATGAAGAACATGGGATTCACCCGCTTGGCCTTCGTCTCCCCGACCGACCCGCGGGGAGAGGAGTCGATCCGGATGGCCTACCGCTCCCGCGAGATTCTCGATGCGGCGCGGCTCTTCCCCGACCTCTCCTTCGCCCTCTCCGAAGCGCAATGGGTCGTCGGCCTCTCCGGACGAAAGCAAAAGGGGGGGGAGGGCGAGTCGATCGAAGTGCTGGCGCCGGAGCTCTGGGAGCGAGCCGCCGATCAGAAGATCACCCTTCTCTTCGGTCCGGAAGGAACCGGCCTCACCAACGAGATCCTCTCCCGTTGCCACCGCACCGCCTATATTCCGACCGGACCGACCTTCTCTTCTTTAAATCTGGCTCAGGCGGTCCTCCTCACCGCCTCGGCGATCCTTCGGGCGAGCAGCGCCTCCTCCTCCGACGCAAACGGAACGATCAGACGACGCATCGCGCCAGTGGAGGAGAACGAAACTCTCTTTCAAGAGATGGAAACGATGCTGGAGCAAGTCGGCTTTCTAAAACCGGAGGGGAATAAAATCGGAGCAAAAAAACTGCGAAAGATTTTGATGCGGGCGGAGGTTGATTCGGAGGAGGTGAGGTTGCTGCGGGCGCTTTTTCGGAAGATGATGCGGACCGCGAGAGCGAAAGAACGGTAGCATAAATAAAGAGGTCAAGAACGATTTGAATGGGGCGTTGCCCCAAACCCCACGACGGGGGTTGCTTGCCCAACCCCCTTTCGATTCCTAAGGGACACCAAGGGGGAACCCCTTGGAACCCCACGGTCACATCTTGCACAACGCGCA
>SCUR01000118.1 GCA_004297235.1 Candidatus Manganitrophaceae bacterium
GCTCTGGATCACCGCTCCCGCCGGAAGGCTGGAGAGGTTGAACTTCATCAGCACCGCATTGGCCACCTTATTCGCAGGCCAGGTGTAGGTGTTCAGCATCGTGGACGTATTGTTCACAGAGGTGTTCCCCACAATCGTCGTGTCCCCCGCCGGATTGATCACCACGGTCGTCGAGGTGGAAGGGGGGGGAGGGGTCGTTGCCGCAGCGGTGGTGAAGGTATTGTCCGACGAGGTCGCCAGATTGCCCGATGCGTCTTTGCTCAACACCCGATAGTGATACAGGGTGGAAGGCTGTAAGGCGGACAAGGCCTGGCTGTGAACCGTCACTAGAGCGGCCGCCAGCGGGGAAGACGATCCATAAGAAGTCGTCGGTCCATACTGTACTTGCGTGTCGGCCGGCTCGTTGGTTCCGAAGATAATGACGACGCTGCTGTTGGTGATATTGGTCGCGTTGATGCTTGAGATCAACGGAGCCGTCGTGTCGGGTGTGGTGAATGTCCTCGATACTTCGACCGAGTAGCCGCTTTCATTGCCGGCGGTATCATAGGCAGTCAAGGCAAAATAATAGGTCTGATTGGCGAGGCCGGTCAGAAGGTACGTTGTCGTCTTCCCGACATTGATGGCCGGCCCATATTTTCGAGAGGCGGTCCCGTAATAAATTTTATAGCCGGCGAGATCCGATTCCGTATTCGCGCTCCAGGTTAATGTGGCATCCGCTGCAAAAGCGGTCGGACTAAAATAAATAACGGAGAAAATGAGGACGGCCAAGATAAAACCATACTTTTTCCCGATCTCTCGCACGATGGACCTCCTTTTTCCAAATAAAAAAGCCGCCAAGAGAAAATCCTTTGGCGGCTCGGCGGGCGTGGCCTGATCACTCTGCTTTTAGGAAAGGTGATCGGCTTTAGCCCCGTTGCTCTGCGTCCCCACCTTTCGGTGGGTTTGCTCTGAGCAAAGGTCAAATTGAAGAATTCATCCGTTCATCCATCCCGCCGTCACGACCGTGTCATGAAGCGGACATAACAATAGCCGCCAACGGAATTCCCTTTGGCGGCTCGGCGGGCATAGCCTTTCGGCCTTAGCCCCGTTGCTCTGCGTCCTCTCCTTTCGAAGAGTTTGCTCTGAGCAAAGGATGAACGAATATTCCAACTACCCTCGTATGATATTGCGTGGAGTTTATATCATCGCGACATTTCACTGTCAATCGGTCGCTCACCTTACGTGCGTGCGTGCGTATCCGACATCACACAAAGTGTTGTCCCCGTTTTTTCAACAAGATGATCTTCGCATCGGACCGCCTCAAACTCTGCCGTTCGAAAGGAAAGGAATCGACATTCCTACTTCTTTCCAGAAATTTTTTTCGTCCGTGATTCCCGGCCGCGCGGGATCGATCGTAAGGAAGAGACAGTCGGGTGGACTCTATTTTGGGGCTGTCAAACAAGGCCCGACTGTGCTATCATCGGCCTGAGCGATGTGTTCCGAATTTCGAGGAACGTTTCCGACAGGAGATCGATCCGAATGATTCAAATCACCGAGATTGCAAAAAAGAGAATCACCGTCCTCAAGCAAGATCAGGAAACCAACCATGGGAAAAAGATCGAGGGACTCCGGCTGATGGTCAAATCGATGTCGCCCAGTCCCGAGTATGCTCTGGCTTTTGTGGAGCAGGGGAAGAAAGATCCGAATGACGCGATGGTCGAGGTCGATGGGATCAAGCTCTTTATGGAATCGCGGCATATGAATCTTCTCGAAGATGTGAGGATCGACTTCATCACCGGCCTGCAGCAGACCGGCTTTAAGGTCGAAAATCCCAAGGTCATCGAATCGAAACCGGCCGTCCCGTCCACCCCTCCCAACCTGGACAGTCCCCAAGCGAAAGCGGTCCAACGGGTCATCGACACGGAGATCAACCCCGGCGTCGCCGCGCACGGCGGCTATATTACCCTGGTCGATGTGAAAGAAGACATCGCCTACATCCGTCTGGGAGGGGGTTGCCAGGGGTGCGGAATGTCCAATGTGACGCTCAAGCAGGGGGTCGTTGTGGCGATTAAAAAAGCGATTCCGGAAATCAAAGACGTCATGGATGTCACCGATCATGCCGGCGGAACCAATCCTTATTACTCCCCCGGCAAGTAACGTTTTCTTTTCTTGTCGCATCGCGCTCAATCTGGATGTATAAGGAGGCGGCGCGCTTCGTCCCAGCCGACCCCGCCCTCCTTCGCCGTGCCGCCGATCTTCATCCGGCCTCCCGTCGAATCACTCCCCTGACCTTTCGGAGGGTGCCATGAAACGCCTTCTTCTCCTTCTCCCGAGCACGTCGTATCGCGCCGCCGATTTTCTCATCGCCGCGGAGCGTCTCGGCGTGGAGGTGGTCGTCGGATCGAATGAACGGCAGGCCCTCGAATCGGCCGTCCCCGGAAAAACGATCACCCTCGATTTCACCGACTTAAAGGAAGCGGTCGAAAAGGCGGTCGAATTCGCCCGGGAGCGCCCCCTCGACGCGGTGGTGTCGGCCGATGAGGAGGCCGTCGTTCTCGCCGCGGCCATCTCGGAAGCGCTCTCGCTTCCGCACAATCCGGTCTCGGCGACGGCGGCCGCAAAGGACAAACATCGCCTCCGGGAGATCTTGACCGCCGCGTCAATCTCGACCCCCCCTTCTCAGCTTTTTTCAATCGAAGATCCGCCGGAGGTTCTG
>SCUR01000119.1 GCA_004297235.1 Candidatus Manganitrophaceae bacterium
GCATGGACCGGCATCAGCGCCGCCTTCGCAAAGCCGTAGATGAAGAAGAAGTAGATCAGAACCAACAGCCACGGCTCCCCTTTTCCGGCGAAGAGGCCGAGCTTCGAGAACTCCAGCGTCCCGGCGATGTTGTAGGTCAAGATAATCGCCGCCAGGAGAAAGGTCTTCGAGGCGCCGACCAGATAGATCAGATATTTCCGCGCGCCGATGAACGACTCCGCCGTCCCCTTGTGATTGACGAGGGGGAAGGTGGCGAGGCTGAGGAACTCGTAGAAGATGAAGAGGGTGAGCAGGTTGGCCGAGAAGGCGACCCCGATCGCCGCCGACACGCTGATGGCGAAGCAGGCGAAGTAGCGGGTCTGCTTCTTCTCGTTCGTTCCCCGCATGTAGCCGATGGAATAGAAGGTGGTGACGATCCAGAGCCCCGAGGCGATCGTGGCGAAAACCATCCCGAGCGGATCGACCCGGAACTTGATATCGAGCCCCGGCAGGAAGGTGTAAAGGGTGTACTCCAAGATCTGCCCCGAGAGGATCGCCGGCGCCATCGACATGACGATTAAAAACTTCACGACCCCGGCGCCGATCGACCACCCCTCGCGAACATTCGGATTTTTATCCGAGGCGAGAATCAGGCCGACGGCAATCATCGAGGTGAGGACGGCCAATAAGGGTCTGATGTCTTGAAGTGCTTCCAATGAAACCTCTTAAACAAGTGAGAAGTGAGTAGTTAGGAGTAAGGAGGAAAGGCTTTAGACTCTTTTACCCCTCACTACTCACTCCTGACTCCTCACTGTACCTACAGTTACCATTTCAATAAGTTGATTTCATCCACGTTCGTCGTCGCTTTCTTCCGGAACAGCACAATAATGATCGCCAAACCGATGGCCGCTTCGGCGGCGGCGATGGTGATGATGAAGAGCGAGATGATCTGCCCGTTGACCGATTGGTAGTAGCGCGAGAAGGCGACCAGATTGATATTGGCGGCATTCAGCATCAACTCAATGGCATAGAGAATAATCAAAAAGTTCTTCCGGACCAGCACCCCGATGAGGCCGACGACGAACATGACCGTGGAGACAATGACATAATACGACAACGGAACCATTTACGCCGACCCTACTTTATGGAGCGCGCTGCGCGACTCTTCCCGAACGTCGGCGCCGATCTGTCCGTTGCCGGAGGGAGGGAGCGGAACTTCCAGCGCGTGCGTTCCATTTCCCCCTGTTTTCGACGACTCGGGCCGGGGCTGCTTGGCCAACACCAACGCTCCGATGATTCCGCCCAAGAGGATAATTCCGACGAGCTCGAAGGGGAGAAGATATTCATTAAATAAAGAGAGGCCGATCGCTTCGGTATTTCCCATGGCGAGGGGGACGGCGTTTGCGGCGGTGGTCCCCTCCAGCATCGGTGTTTTGAAGAGGGCGACCAGGATCTCCGCCAGGATGACGACGCCGAAGAAAAGGGCGATCCACAACTGTCGGTGAACGACCGGCTCGGTGCTTTTCAAGTTCAGGAGCATAAGGACGAAAAGATAGAGAATCAGGACCGCGCCGGCGTAGATGATGATCTGAATGGCGGCGAGAAACTCCGCGTTGAGGAGAACGAAGAGACCGGCGACATGAATAAAGGTGGAGAGGAGGGCGATGGTGCAGTAGACCGGATTCCGAAGGCCGATGGTCAGAACCGACGAGAAGAGGCCCATCCCTGCAAAGTAAAGAAAAAATAAAAGCTGTGCCATGAACTCCTTACAAATTTACTTGGCTGGCTATGAAATGTTCTTAATCTGTCATTCCCGATTTCTCGGGAAGGACGTCTAACCAAATTCGAAAGAAAGGGATCTCTCTCATTCCGCCTTCGGACCGGCGGCGGCCGGTTCTTGTTTTGCCTCCGTTTTCGCCGGTTCTTTTGCCACTGCTTCTCCGTTCACGTACGCCGGAAATTTGTACCGGTATTCGCGGGCGGTCTCGTCGGCTTTCTCTTGATTGTGCGCCACCAGGTAGGCCTTCGCGTCGGAATGATACTTTTCGCCGATCTCATAGAGCTTCGGTTTGTCGAAGATCAGGCTCCGTTTGTTGTCGGTCGAATATTCGTACAGCTTGGTCATCCCGAGCGCATTGACCGGGCAGGCCTCGACGCAGAAGCCGCAGAAGACGCACTTGGTGATATCGATGTCGAACGCGGTGGCGATCCGCCGGAGCACCTGGCCGTCCTGAACCTCCGTGCTGACCACCTTGATGCAGTGGGAGGGGCAGGCCGCCTCGCAGAGATCGCACCCGACGCAGCGCTCGGTCCCATCCTCATACCGCAGCAGGCAAAGGGCGCCGCGATGGGTATCGGGGAGGGCGAGCTTCTGATACGGATACTGAAGGGTCACCTCCCGGACGAACATATGTTTGAAGGTGAGCTTCAGCCCGTTCAGGATTTCCTTGAAAATGATCTTGTCGAACAGCTCTTTGAATGTCAAAGGAACTCCGCTTTAAGTAAAGTGAGGAGTAAGGAGTGAGTGGTTAGGAGTAAAAGAATTGCTTTTTTACTCCTAACTCCTAACTTTTCACTCCTCACTTATTTCAAACCCCTTACTCCTCACTACTCACTCCTTACTGAATTTTCGGCCGGCAGAACGGCCAACTGCACCTTCCAAACTTTTTCCAAGGCGACCGCCCCTTTCTTGAAGTAGGGGACATGGGTCACCGGGTCGATCTCTCCCGTCAGCAGATCTTTCACGTTCGGACGGTTGAAGTGGTTCGGGAACTGAACGACCCCCTTCGAGAGGGTCTCCGAAACCTCCACCGGAACTTCGACCTGGCCGAGCGACGATTTGATCTTGACCGTGTCGTGCGTCTTCAACCCCATCGCCTCGGCATCGGCGGCGCTGATATAGAGGACCGCTTTCTCGTCGATCTTCATCAGGCCGGGATCGCGCGTCGACAGCTTCCCGGAGTGGTAGAGCACCTGGACCAGATCGAGCGAGAAGGGGAACGCTTCACTGGCGGCCGCTGGGCCATCCCCCTTCCGTTCGGTCGGGCGGTATCGGCCGGCGATTTCAGAAACCAATGTATTTTCCGAATAGCGCTCCGGACGGGGCGCCGGCCGCTCGTCGCGGAAGTAGCCCGGAACCATTTTGGCGATCTCCTGGCCGATGTCTTCCGGTCCTTTATACTGGAGCGGATGATTCATCGCCTTCGCGAGATCGCAGAAAATCTTCCAGTCGGGGCGCGCTTCCCCGCGCGGATCGTACGCCTGCGCCACGCGGCGGATCTTCCCCTCGACATCGGTAAAGGTTCCTTCCTTCTCGGCGGCGACCGCGGCGGGGAGGACGAAGTCGGCCATCTCGCCGGCCTCGGTCAAGAATGGATCTTGGCAGACGATGAAATCGATGTTCTCGAATGCTTGACGCACCCG
>SCUR01000120.1 GCA_004297235.1 Candidatus Manganitrophaceae bacterium
CCTCCCGACCGAGCTCTTCAAGAAGGAGAATCTGATTTTGGCGCTCCAGTCTTTGAACCAACGGATGCGCGCCCGGAATGAGGATATCGACCGAATCCGGATCGTGACCCGTGGTCCGGTGCAGACGGTAATTTCCTTTTCCGTCGGAGAGAAAAAGGGAGATCGACGTAGGATGAAGCGTCTTAATTAAAATGGTAAAGAACTTCCCCGTGAGATCCTCAAGGTGCAGAAATTGAACGGCCGATTGGCTGAATTCATGAATGGATTGATAATGGCCGGAGCGCTCTCGGAAGATAGATCGTTCCACCCACTGTTGCGTCAGCGGTTTGATGTTCGAAAAGATCAGGAGAATTGCAGTGAAGAGGAGAAAGCTTGCGATGTTGGCCCCTTTAAGGGGAAGGACCCTCTGAAAGAATTCGGTCAGCAGAAAAAAGGGGGTGGCCGTGATCAGCAAGGTCAGAACGTAGACGATCCCCTTCTGGATTACAATTTGGATATCAAGAAAATGATAACGAACGATGGCATAGGTGAGTATGGCTGCGAAAAGAGGAACCAGATAGGTGGCGTAAGCGCTGATGGCGTACTTTTCGATGCTGAAGTCGGTCAAGAAATTGGTCGTTCCTCCGGAGAAACCGACGACGGTTGCCCAGAAGACCAGACGGATCTGCTTTTGCTCCAATCCCGAAGAGAGCTGGTAGCGCTTTAAGAGCAGGTTAAATCCGATCAATAGATCGATCGTGAATAAAACGATCAGCAGCGAATAGAGCGGTCCCGGATCGATGAAATAGGCCGATTGATATCGGACTGAAACGTCCTGGACCATCCATGGGGTGAAATTGGCGATGAAGAGAAGGAGCGAGGCGCCATAGGAAGCGAACAGTATCTCGCTGGGCCTTGCTTTTAAAAAGGCAAAAACAAAGTGTAAAAAGAGGGTCGGAATAAAAACGGTCCCGGCGATTGTAATGCGGGCCCAAAATAAAGCGACGTCATGCTCAGGCGTGGTGAGATAGAGCACGCGCCCTCCCGACCAAATCGCGACACTGACGGCAAAGAGGGTGAACTGTCGATTCACCTTCGCATGCGGATTGTGAAGGAGGACGCCGACTCCAATGGAGAAGACGGAAACGAGGGTAATAAGAGAGGACCATGCGTAAGCATTCATGGCGGGTCGATCCGAACTTATTTTTATTAATTGTCGCAGCTAATGAGATATACGAGGGGCCAAATCTATAAGTAGCACATTATAAATTGAAAATCTAGAGGGATTGTAAGATCTGTTTAAATGGATGTTTCTAGGAGAGGCACAACGCGAGAAGCCCATCCTTGATCGGTGGAGGAATGGCAATGAGTTTCCCCTCTGCATTGGAGCAGGTGATCAGTTGCTTTCCAATTGCGATCGGTTGACCCGTTTTCGCATTGATCATGTTGAAGTCGAGTTGAAAACTCGCCCTTTTGATCCAGGGAACGCTCAATACAATCTCAACATCATCATAGAGCCTCGCTTCCCCTTTGTACTCGGCCGCTGCTTCGACGGTCAAGAGGCGAAGCCCC
>SCUR01000121.1 GCA_004297235.1 Candidatus Manganitrophaceae bacterium
AGCCGCGCTGTACTTGCGCGGATGCGCCGAGTTCGACCGTGAGGGGGTCCAAGGGGGCGCAGCCCCCTGGTGTCCCTTGGGAAGCCGAAGGGGGTTGGGCAAGCAACCCCCGCGGTGGGGGTGGGGTGAAACCCCACGACTCTAGGTCTCTGCGGTGGGGCCTGGGGCGAAGCCCCACTCCAATCACCCTACATCTTCGGTTCAGGTTGTTTCCCGAAGAGCGATTCTTTTTTGAGGCCGGCGGGGGGGGTGAATTGGTCGGCGGGGATGTTCTCTTTTTTCAGAACGACCAGATCTTGCTCCGCTCCGAGGGTGCCGTCGGGGCCGATCATGGCGACATGGGCGGGGATGCCGGGAGATTGAAGGAGGTCGGCGAAGATTCGATTCTGCTGGTTTCCTCCCTGGCTTCCCAGCTTTCTGAAGAATTGGTCGAGGGCGTCGAAGGCACGGAAATCGTCGACCGAAAGTCCCGTCTCCTTCCAGGGGATGAAGCAGGCCTCTTCAATCGGCTTTCCGTCGCCCAGAACCCGATACGGCCTGCACGAGAAGCCGTGCTTCGTCTTCTTCGTCTCGCCGGCCGGCTCAAAGGTCAGCTTAGGGGCCTCGGACGGCTTTCCCTTCATCGCGTCGAGACGCTCTTCCATCTCCTTGCGCTGATCGGGAGGGAGCGCCTTCAGCCGCTCCTTCATCTGCTGCTCCATCTGCTGCTGCATCTCCTGGATCCGCTTCGCGTCGGCCTCGGTGATCTCGGTATAACGTTGTCCCTTCGGGTCGATCGTCCAGAGGGTCTGCTTCTCCCCGTCGAAGATCATGACCCCCCCGCGGGGATCTTCCGCGCGAAGTTTTTTCCCTTCCAGCGAAAATCGGCTCGCGGAGGACCTTTCCCCGGCGGCCGGTTCGTTTTTTGGGCTGTTTGAGGGAGCTTCAAAGCCGAGAATAACGCCGGCCCCGGCGTGCGCGGGAAGCAGAACCGCCAGTGCGAAAAAGAGGGGAGCGTGCCGCCGTGCGAAGGCGCCGATGCGGCTCCAACCGTTCCGATCACGATCTTTAATCCGCATTGGGATTGACCTCTTCTTTCTTTTTCGGTTGGGCGGCGGCCTTCGACTCGGCTTCGGCCGCGGCGATCTCATCCCGGATGGCGAACGACACTTCGATCGGCTTCACCCACTGGGTAACCACCTGCTTGGTGCCGATCACATTCAGCTTCGTAAAGAGGAAGGTGAACTTGTCCTCTAAGACCTGCCCGATCTTTTGGCGAAGATCGGGGGAGAGCTCCCAGAGCCGTTTCTTGTACGGCCCGAGCGCTTTCTTGCGGGTCTTATAAATAAACTGCTCGTCGGTCTGGCCCGCCTTCATCTCGTCTTTGCACTCCTCGCGCAGGTAGGCGTAGATCTCCTGCTTGAAGTCGTTCGGGAGCTGCTCGTAGATCATGTTCTGAAACTCGGTGGCGAGGTGGATCTCCGCGGTCCCGGTCTTCGGGAAGCGGTCGAAGACCTCCGGGGGCAGGGTCGACGCCCCGTGCTGCACCGCGCCGGCGAGGCCGTACTCCTCGCGCGCCACCTTCGAGATCGATTCCAGCACGCCGAAGTCGAGCTTCACCTTGGCGACGGTGCCATCGGGCATCGGAACGCCGCCGTGGCTCGTTCCGGTCTGCACCGAGATCTTGCTGATCCCTTTGGCGCCCGGTTTCATCTTCTGAAGCGTTTCGAGATAGTGGTCGATGTAGACTTTGAACTCCTCGACCGTCGAATTCTTTCCGCCGACCTCGCCGATCTCCCCGCCGACGGAAATCGTCACCCCTTTCGGCTCCAGCGACCGGACATAGGCGGTCAGATCGGCCCCCACCTCGAAGTTATCCCGCTGCTGCTCGACGACGTTGGGACGGTCGAGATCGACCAGCGTGGAGGAGTCGATATCGATGTTGAAGAAGCCGGCGGTGATCGCCTCCTTCATCAGCTTGCGGACGCCGTCGACCTCTTTCTGCCGGTTCTCCTTGAACTTCTTCGCGTTCAGCTGGATATGGTCCCCCTGGATGAAGAGGGGGCCTTGGTAGCCTTCCTGAATCGCGGCGGCGGTCATGACGGCGGCGTATTCGGCGGGGGATTGATGGGTGTAGCCCATCTCGGATTTGGCGATTTCCAAGATAAAGGCGCCGACGTTGTTGCGATTGACCGATCGGATCAGGGCGCGGGCGGTGTCGTAGGCCATTCCGCGGACGTTGACCGCCGGGGCGGTGAAGCCGCCGACCTCGCCCCGGCCCATCGCTTCGTAGAGCGGCTGAATCGAGGCGAGATGGATGCCGAGCTGGGGCGCGGCCATCTTGATCACCCATCGGGCGGTGGCGCGCATGTCGGGTTTTTCATGAAAAACGGCGGTGTAGACGAGCCGGTCGATCAATGCGCCGCGGACCCGCTTCGGATCGAGCACCTTCACCTGCCCGTTCGAAATCTCAATGATCCCCTTGATCGTGTCTCCGAGCTGGCTCATCGTCTCGAATTGCATCGGTGGTCTCCTTCTTTAGTAGAGGTTTGGATGGGGGACATCAACAGAAAATTGATTTTAGCTTAGCAAAACCGGTCGGAAAGATCAACGTTCCTTTGCATTTTCCGGTCTTGGGGGATCCTTTGCTTCTCATGCTGAGCGAGGGTGATCCCGATGGGGGCTTTTCCCGGAGAGTCGGAGAGCGTTGGGTGGGGGGGACAAAGCCTTGTCTATTTTATCGAGTTGCCCCAAGCCTTACCGCGGAGACCCTAGAGTCGTGGGGTTTCACCCCACCCCCCACCGCGGGGCCGTCTTGCAACGGCCCCTTCGGATTCCCCGTGCAGCGGGGGTGAAACCCCCTGCGCCCCCACGGTCACAACTCGCACAAC
>SCUR01000122.1 GCA_004297235.1 Candidatus Manganitrophaceae bacterium
AGGACACTACCGGGCTGAACGATAAATGAGAACGGAAGGCGCCGGAGAAAGAATGAAAGAAGATTCGTAGGCGGATGGCCCTACGCCCGATGACACGGAAAGAAGGTGAGGCGCCGGACCCTATTGCCAAGCGGAATCGGATAGAATATTGTATAGCGACATAATGCTGTTTTCCACCCTGCCGTCTCGTGACGCAGGATGAGCCTTGTTTTAAACGACAAATTTCATCTGACGGGAAGAGGGAGGTTCCGGCAAAATGGAGACCCAAAGTATTCCTGTTCTATTGATTGATGACCGGCTTGAAAATCGGCTCCTTCTGGAAGAGATTCTGCAGCCGCCGGATTATCGTCTGATCAACGCCCGGTCCGAGAAAGAGGCCTTCGCCTCTCCGGCCGCGGAAGAGATCGCCGTGATCTTGCTGGCGCTCCGGAGCTCCGATCCGGCGGGTTTCGAAACCGCCCGGCGGATCAAGCAAAACGAGCGGTTTCGTCGGACGCCGATCCTCTTTCTTTCCGATTTCAGCCTCGACCCGGAGCAGATCTTGAAAGCCTACTCCGTCGGCGCCGTCGACACGCTGATCGCGCCGTTTCATCCCGAACGGGTGAAGGCGAAGGTCTCCGCGATCGTCGATTTATCCGTCCAGGGCCGGGAGCGTTGGCGGGAGGAAAAAGCGCGCGCCGATGCGCTGGAGATCGATCGGACTCGGCTTTATCAAAAAGCCGGCGAAGAGATCGCCAAGCGAAAGGAAATCGAAAAACGCTGGAGGGCCCAACAGGTCATCACGCGCGCCCTGGCCGACGCCGGGGACTTGAACGAAGTCACCCCGGTGATCCTTCAAACGGTGTGCGAAAACTTCGGGTGGGAGATGGGGGTCTTCTGGTTGACCTACCGGGAGGCGCCCCGATTGCAGTGTGTCGCGACGTGGCATCTTCCCTCCGTGCAGATGGTTGAATTTAAAGAACTCTGCCAAAAGAAAACCTTCTCCCGGAACGAAGGGCTCCCGGGCCGGATCTGGGGCGGCGAGAAGGCGGCTTGGATTCCGGATGTGATCGGAGATTCCAATTTCCCCAGAAAACCGGTTGCCGCCAAGGAAGGGCTGCATGCGGCGTTCGGGTTTCCCATTCGAGGGGAGGAGGAGGTCTTGGGCGTCCTCGAATTCTTCAGCCATGAAGTCCGGGAGCCCGATCAGGCGCTGCTCGAATTCATCGCCGATATCGGGAGCCAGATCGGCCGGTTTATCGAGCGGAGTTGGGCGACGGAGGCGTTGCGCGACAGCGGCACGCAGCTTCGTCTGGCGGCCGAGGCCGCGCGCGCCAAGCTCTGGGTCTGGGATATCCCCGAAGATCACATTTACTTTATGTCTCCCTCTCCGTCGGGGGGATCGGTCAGCGAATCGCTCGGCAGCGTCATTACCTTCTTAAACCGCGTGCATCATGAAGACTACCCGGCCGTGCGGGATGCCCTTGGCGCGGCCATGGCCGGAGAAAAAGCGTTCGATCTGCAATTCCGGCTCAACGCCCCGGACGGATCGACCCCTTGGTACTTCGGGCGGGCCCATGTTCTCCGAAACGCCGCGGGAGGACCGGTTCGGATGATCGGGGTGAACATGGAGATCACCGAACAAAAACGGCTGGAGGAAAAATTAAAAAAGAAAACGGCCGAAGCGGAGGAGTCGAGCCGTCTTCAATCGCAATTCATCGCCAAGCTCTCCCATAAATGGAGAACCCCGATCAGCGGCATTCTCGGATACGGCCATCTTCTGCTTGAAGGGAAGGGGGGCGAGATCGACCCGAAACAAAAAATCCTCATTGAGAATGTCATTCGGAATGCCAACGATCTGATCGATCTCATCAAGGACGTTCTGGGCCTGGCGAAAATAGAGGCGGGCAAGGGGTCGGTCCATCGAGAGCTGATTCACCTTCCCAGCCTGCTCGGCGAGGTGGTGGAAGAGATCAAGCCGCTGATCGATCGGAAGCCGGTTGAGATTTACTGGCATACCGTTCCGGAGCTGGCGCTGATCGAATCGGACGCGGACAAGATCAAGCGGATCTTCACCCATCTCCTCTCCAATGCGGTTCAATACACCCCCCGGGGAATCATCCGGATCATTGAAAAAAACGTTCCGGAGAAAAATGGGGTTGAGATCTCCGTCCGGGACACTGGCATCGGCATCCGGCCCGACGCGTTGCCGACACTCTTCGATCCTTTTCATCCGGTCGATGCGGGGGATGCGGGGAACGCCCGTCCCAGGCTAAGCGCGGTGAAAGATCTGGTCGACCTGCTGCAAGGGGAGATCCGGGTCGAGAGCAAGGTGGGAAAGGGATCGACCTTCAGGGTGTTTCTTCCCTACACCTGGAGCCGATGAAAATCGGATTGCCATTCGACGGGAGGGGACGAGACATGGTCTGTGCGATCCTTCCAATGCGATTATCAAAACGGCCAAGAGGACAATCCGAACCGGGGAACAGGACCCGATGCCGGCACCGATGAAACTCCAAGCAACGTGGGAAGCGCTGGCGTCGGCGCCGCATCGTCTTTTTTTTCTGGGAGGGGCCTGTCAGGGGGTCGCGTCCGTTCTGTGGTGGCTTCTGGACCTTTCCGGACGTTTTGCCGGGTTTTATCCTTCTCCCTCCTGGACGATTCCTCCGGTTTGGGCGCACGCCTATTTAATGATCTATGGATTCTTCCCCTTTTTTATCTTTGGATTTCTCTTTACTTTTCTTCCGAACTGGCTGGATGCCGAGCGCCTCCCTTCGCGCCATTATCTCTCTTCATTTTTTGCCACCGCTTCCGGGACCGTTTTGTTTTATGTCGGTCTCATTTTCGATAAAAGCATTCTTCTTTTGGCCGTCTTGTTGATCCTCTCGGGGTGGGGGATGGGGGCCGTCGCCCTTCTTCGGATGTTGCTTCCCGCCCGGTCGCCGGAAAAGGTTCACTTAAGCCTCATCGTTTTTTTTGTGATCTTCGGAGAGGCGGGGTCCCTTTCATTTTGTTTCTGGCTTTTGACAAATCGATCGATCTGGCTGGATTTCACCGATGTCGTCG
>SCUR01000123.1 GCA_004297235.1 Candidatus Manganitrophaceae bacterium
GCTCTTCCGATCTCATCAGCTCAAGATGTTCGAGCTTCGAGAATTTGACCCAGACCGCCGGCTTGGCCGGAATTTTCAAAACAGGGTCCGTTTCGGAAGCGTCCTTTGCAAAACGATACCAGGAGAGACCGAACTCGTGGAGACCCTCCGCTTCGTCGTCCGGCAGGACCTTCACCGCCCAGACCGTTTGAATTTTCATTCCTTCCTCCCAAAACAGCAGGGGCGACGCATGCGTCGCCCCTGCAAACAGCTCATCTCAGTGAAGCCGGCTAGACCGTCGCCCGATGGCCTCCGTCTTTTCCCTTCATCTTTCCCTTCACCACCGCTTGCGCCGCCGCGAGCCGCGCGATCGGCACGCGGAAAGGAGAGCAGCTCACGTAGTTCAGCCCGATCCGGTGGCAAAACTCCACCGAGCTCGGCTCGCCGCCGTGCTCGCCGCAGATCCCGATCTTCATCTTGGGGCGGGTCCCCCTCCCCTTCTCCACCCCCATCTTCATCAGCAGTCCGACCCCCTCTTGATCGATGGCGACGAAGGGGTCCTGATCCAAAATCCCCTTGTGGACATAATCGGGAAGGAACCGGCCGGCATCGTCGCGGGAGAGGCCGAAGGTCGTCTGGGTCAGATCATTGGTCCCGAACGAGAAAAATTCCGCCTCCTTCGCGATCTGATCGGCCACCAGCGCGGCGCGCGGCAGCTCGATCATCGTCCCGATCGAATACTCGATCTTCTTCTTATACCGGGCCATGACCTCCTCCGCCGTCTTGGCGCAGAGGGCCTTCATATCCGAAAGCTCTTTGATATGGGCGACCAGCGGGATCATCACCTCCGGGATCACCTTCAGCTTCTCCTGAGCCAGCTCGCAGGCCGCTTCGAAAATCGCCTGGACCTGCATTTCATAAATTTCGGGATAGGTGATCCCGAGCCGGCAGCCGCGGTGGCCGAGCATCGGGTTGAATTCGTGGAGGCTCCTGTTTTTTGCGCGGAGCAGCTCCACCGACACCCCCATTTCGCGGGAGAGCTCTTCAAGATCTTCCTCCGTCTGCGGGAGAAACTCATGGAGCGGCGGATCCAACAGGCGAATCGTCACCGGCAGCCCCTTCATCTCTTTGAAGATGCCGATGAAGTCCCCCTTCTGCATCGGAAGGAGCTTTTCCAACGCGCGCTTTCTTCCTTCCAGCGTGTCGGCCAGGATCATCTCCCGGACCGCCTTGATCCGGTCCCCCTCGAAGAACATATGCTCCGTCCGGCAAAGACCGATCCCCTCCGCCCCGAATTCCCGGGCGACGCGGGCATCGTGCGGCGTGTCGGCGTTCGCCCTCACCTTCAACGTCCGGGTGGCGTCGGCCCATCCCATCAACGTCTTGAAGGAGCCGCTCATCTCCGGCTGGATCAGATCGACCTGTCCGAGGATCACCTCTCCCGTCGAGCCGTTGAGGGTGATGTAATCTCCCTCCTTCACCGTGATGTCGCCGACCGTGAAAAACTTTCTCTCTTCGTCGATCGACAAAGCGCCGCAGCCGGCCACGCAGCACTTCCCCATCCCGCGCGCGACCACCGCCGCATGCGAGGTCATTCCGCCGCGGGCCGTCACGATTCCCTCCGCCGCGTGCATTCCGCCGATATCCTCCGGCGAGGTCTCGGTCCGCACCAAAATCACCCGTTCATTGCGCTCGGCCATCCGCTGCGCTTCTTCGGCGTCGAAGACGACCTTTCCGATCGCCGCGCCCGGAGAGGCCGGAAGCCCCTTGGCGATGATCTTGACCTTCGCCTTCGGATCGATCATCGGGTGGAGCAGCTGATCGAGCTGGGCGGGGTCGATCCGCAAGAGCGCCGTCTCTTTGGTAATCAGCTTTTCCTTCGCCATGTCGACGGCGATCTTCACCGCCGCCGCCGCGGTCCGTTTGCCGACCCGGGTCTGCAGCATGTAGAGCTTTCCCTCTTGAATCGTGAACTCGATGTCGAGCATGTCTTTATAATGCTTCTCCAGATTCTTGTACACCGCCAGGAGATTGCGATAGGCCTTCGGCAATTTTTGCTTCAAGGCGTCGATCGGAAGCGGCGTCCGAATGCCGGCCACCACATCTTCTCCTTGGGCGTTGAAAAGAAATTCGCCGAAGAACCGCCTCTCCCCCGAAGAGGGATCGCGTGTGAACGCAACCCCGGTCCCGGAGGTCTCGCCGAGGTTGCCGAAAACCATCGCGACGACGCTGACGGCGGTCCCCCAGGTGTCGGGAATGTTGTTGAGCCGCCGATAAGTGACGGCGCGCTGGCCGAACCAGGAGTTGAAGACGGCGTTGATGCCGAGGCGGAGCTGGTCGATCGGATCTTCCGGAAATTGCCGCCCGGTTTCGTTGAGGACGATCTTCTTGAAGGTCTGGACCATCTCTTTGAGCGCCTCGGCAGGGAGATCGGTATCGAGGCGGGCGCGCAGTTGCGATTTTTTCTCCTCCAGCGCTTTCTCGAATTTATCCCGCTTCACCCCCATCACGACGCTGCCGAACATCGAAATGAACCGGCGATAGGCATCATACCCGAATCGCTCGTTCTTCGACTTCTCGATCAGGCCGAGGACGGTTTGATCGTTCAG
>SCUR01000124.1 GCA_004297235.1 Candidatus Manganitrophaceae bacterium
TTTCCCCATCCGCGCTTCGTGATACTTCGTTTCTTCGTGGTAAATCTCCGCCAGCGCTTTTTTTTCCATTCGCTTATCCCGATCTCCCCGTTTCTTAAAATAAAACCTTCTTAATCTAATATAGAAACACGGGCGTGTCAATCGGAAGGATGATTATTCGGGACGTTGTCCCGGCCCCTGCTCCGCCTGGAATGAAGGAGCGAATATTTCTGAATTCGATTCGATTAAATTGAAATGGGACGTTGCCCCAAGCCGCAATCTTCCTCCGCCTTCTCGAAGCGAAAAACGCTTGCCTTCGCCTCCTCTTTCTTGTATAACACTGAGGTTCTTAGACTTGAAGGACCTTACATGCCGAAGAAAAAAGCGATTCTCGTCTCCGTCACCGGCCCCGATCAACCGGGGATTACAGCGGCCTTGACCGACATTATGGCCGCCTCCGACGTGCGCCTTCTCGATATCGAACAGGTGGTGACCCGTTCCATTCTCTCCCTCTCCATCTTGATCGAAGTCAATCCGGCCGACGAAGGGGAAAAGCATCTGCTGCGAGACCTTCTCTTCCGGGCGCACGAATTCGGTCTGTCGATGGAGTTCAAGGTCGTTCGGCCCGCGGAAGTTTTGAAAAAAGCCCCCGCACAGAATTACGTCGTCACCTGTCTGGGACCGGCCGTCACCTTTCGGGTCATCGCCAAACTCTCGGCGCTTCTCTCCGAGGAGCAGGTGAACATTCAGAAGATCAACGCCCTCGCGCGAAAACAGCTGGAGTGCGTCGAGATGACCCTCTCGGCAACCAAGCCGATCGATCCGCGTCTTCTGACCCGAAAGCTGCTGCACCTGAATGCCGAATTCGGGGTCGACATCGCCGTTCAGGAAGAGAATCTCTTCCGCCGCGCCAAGCGGCTGATCGTCATGGATATGGATTCCACTCTGGTCCAGATTGAGGGGATCGACGAGCTGGCCAAGGAGGCGGGGGTCGGGGATAAGGTTGTCGCGATCACACACCGTGCGATGAACGGAGAGATCTCTTTTCCAGAGGCGCTTCGAGAGCGGGTCCGATTGTTGAAGGGTCTGCCGGTCGGCGTTCTTGAAAAAGTTTGCAAGCGGATGCCTTTTACCCCGGGCGCAAAAGAGCTGATCTCCGTCCTCAAGAAGCTGGGATATCGAACCGCCGTCCTCTCGGGAGGATTTGATTATTTCAGCTCTCGGGTAAAGGAGTCGCTGGGGCTCGACTATGCTTATTCCAATTCTTTAGAAATTAAAGACGGGGTTTTAACCGGCGAGATCGTCGGCGAAATTGTAGACGGCAAGAAAAAGGCGGCCCTCATGGAAGAGATCGCCCGGAAGGAAGGGATTACCCTCGATCAAGTCATCGCCGTCGGAGACGGCGCGAACGACCTTCCGATGATCACCCGCGCCGGGTTGGGGATCGCATTCAACGCCAAGCCGCGGGTCCGCGCGGAGGCGCACTACAGCATCACTCAAAAAAACCTCGATTCCATCCTCTATCTCTTGGGGATCACCGAGAAGGACCTCACGACCATGAAGAAAAAAAAGCAACGTCGAACCACCACGTTGTAATCGCCGTTTTAATCACGATATAATCAAGCAAGAGAATTCAGCAAAACATCCACCCACAATCTGAACATTGAACGTTGGCTGACCCGATTCACCGGGACCGCCATTTCTGGAAACGATCCGGAGCAATCATGTCCGATTCTAAAACAAAACGGATTTTTACATACGACGAGGCCCTCGAAACCCTTCCCGAGGTTCAGAAAGTCACCACCGGCGCCGTCCAAGAGATCAGCGTTCTGGCTGCTCAAATTTTTGCTCTTCGCGATGAAGACCAAAAGAAGCGTTACGAGAAGCGGCAGGCGGTGGTCGTGAACAACTGGGTTCAGACGATCGAGCAGATGGGATGCGAGGTCAAAGGCCTTTGGCTGGTCGATTTCGATAACGGCGAGGGCTACTATTGTTGGCAATACCCGGAGCCGAACCTCGAGTATTTCCACGGCTACACGGAGGGTTTCGCAGGTCGCAGTAAATTATTTTAATGGAGGGGCGATCGATCCATCGCCCCTACTGCGACAATGCTTCGAGGTGCCGGCCGACCGATCGGGCCAATGCGGCGAGGTTGTATCCCCCTTCCAGGCAGGAGACGATCCGTCCCTGACAGTGGGTCTGCGCGAGCGACCGGACGATTCGGGTCATTTCCGAAAATCCGTCGTCGGTCACCTCGAGACCGGCCAGCGGATCGTCCCGATGCGCATCGAATCCGGCGGAGATCAGAATGAAGTCGGGTTTGAACGCCGCCAGCGCGGGCGCCATCACCTTCTCCAGCCGATGGAGCAGATCGACATCTCCCGCGCCCCGCTGAAGAGGACAGTTCAACGTGAATCCCTCCCCCTCCCCTTCTCCCCTTTCCCTTTCGGAACCGGTTCCCGGATAAAAGGGAAACTGGTGCGTGCTGAAGTAAAAGACGGTCGGATCCGAATAGAAAAGGTGCTGCGTGCCGTTCCCGTGATGGACATCCCAATCGAGGATGAAGATCCGCTCCAGCCGATGCTTCTTCTGAAGGTAGCGCGCGGCGATCGCGACATTATTCAAAAGGCAGAATCCCATCGCCCGGTTCGACTCGGCATGATGCCCCGGCGGGCGGACCGCGCAGAAAGCATTATCGACGCTCCCCGCCATCACCCTATCGACCGCCGTTAAAACCCCTTCGACCGCCTTTTCCGCCGCCGCCAACGACATCGGAGAAAAGGGGGTGTCGGGATCGAGGTAGATCGTTCTTCCCTGCGGCACGACCCTTTTCAACGTTTCATAATAGCCGGGCTGGTGGACGGCGTCGATCCAGACGGCGAGGTCCGGATCGTCGACCGGCTTGACTTCGATCAGCTCCGAAATGAGGCCGGTCTTGACGAGATGCCCCTCGATCGACGCGAGCCGTTGCGGCGATTCCGGATGCCCCGGCCCGGTATCATGCTGGCGGTAAATCGGATGGGAGATAAAGCCGGTCTTCATCATTCTTTCCTGTAGGAATGCAGCGCCGAGGAGTCGGAACCATTCAGAAGAAAAGCGGTGGGTTCTCTTCCCTTTTCTATCTTCCGACTCCTCACTTCTCACGCCTTACCTTGATCAAACTATGTCTTCTGGCGAACGCCCCACTCTGCGTTGGACTTGGTGTAAGCGATGATCGTTTTTCCGCAAGCCGTGCAGGGGGACTCCTCCGTCACTTCGCTCTCTCCATCGTTCGGACCGGGAGGCGGGGTATCGGGAACCTGGACATACGCTTTCTTATGACAATAAGGACAGATAACGCCATACAGCGTGCTCAATCTCTTTCCCTCCTCCTTAATTTTCTCAGTGAGCCACAAACCTTCAGATTGAAGCTCCCACAGCAAGCTGTGGGGGATGCGACGCGCGATGCGTGTTCAACTTAAAAATGCAATCAGATCAAAAAGGGATTGCCGCCCCGCTCTCTCCCGATGGTCGTCCGAGGACCATGGCCGGGATAGACCGCCGTCTGATCGGGAAATGAAAGAAGCCGTTTTTGAATCGACTCGATCAAGGTCGGATAAGATCCCCCCCAGAGATCGGTTCGACCGATGCTCCCGGCGAAGAGGGTATCCCCCGTGAGTAAACCGACGGTCGGAACATGAAAGCTGACGCTCCCGGGGGTGTGTCCCGGGGTATGGATGACCTCGATCTTTTCCTTACCGAAGGAGAATGAATCGCCATGTTTTAAAAAGCGGTCGATGATAGGAACCGGCGGCGTCGGCAGCCCGAAGAGCGCGGCTTGTATAGAAAGGTTTTCGCAAAGAGGCATATCCTCTTCGTGGAGGCCGGTGACGGCCCCCGTCTTGGCTCGAACCGCCTCGGTGGCCCCGACATGGTCGAGATGGGCATGGGTATGGAAGAGAAAGGCGGCCTTGAGTTGAAGACGGGCCAGGCGACCGAGGATCTCATCGGACTCTTCTCCCGGATCGAACACCACCGCGGTTCGGGTCTCTTCGCAAGCAAGGAGGATGCAGTTACATTGGAAAGGACCCACTGGAAAGGATTCGAAGATCATTCTTTCTACCTGTAAGTGGAGCCCAGCGCTGGAGGGGAATCCTTTACGCCGCGGATCCCTTGCCCCACGTCTATTCATATGGGGGGCCGGCGCTGGAAGAAGCCTTCAATCTTAGATCTTCACCTTCGATGCGCCTTGCCCCACACCCGATCAAGAAAAACCATGAGGCTAATACTAACAAGCCGTTGGGTGGGTGTCAATCGATGATCTTCTCTTGCGGTGACTCTTTAGATGATCCGCCGATACTCAGAGAGGTCGAGGCGCCAGACCTTCACGCCGCAGTAGCGCTCCCCTTCCGGACAGACCGGACGGGTGCCGGCCATGTTCCGGAGGGTGCAGGGGGGAAGGAGATAGCTTCCGATGAGGGGATTCACCTCTTTGATCTGCTGCGCTTCATCGAGCGAAGCGCGCCAGATCTCTTCCTGCGCATTGTAGCAGAGGCGCATCGCATGTTTATGGTGGAGGTTCAGAAGATCGGACGATTCGGTGAATCGGACCGAGAGGGCATTCGGCAGGAGATAAAGGGCATACTCCAGCGGGGTGCCGAGCCGCTTCATCCGGGCGAAGCGATCCCAGCTTCGTTCCATCACCTCACGATAGTAGGCCTCGATTTTGGAGTCGGTCTGGATGAGCGCCGGGGTGATGTAGTCGGGTTGATCGCTCACATGCGCCGCGAGGATCGGCCGGGAAGCCGGGGTCATCCGGTGCCGCTGATCTTGGGAGTCGGCGGTATGCGAAAGTTTTTTCCGGAACGTATAAGAGGGATGAAACAGGGTGCGGCTCAGCTTGGAGAGGGTCGTTAGGTTGAGCGACTCGCCGAGCAGCCGATTTTCCCCCGGATCGAGCGCCAGCCGGATCGCCGCGGCGTCGTCCAACATGGCGCGGGGCACCCCCAGCACCTCGCGAACCGACTGGGCAAGGACCGCTTCCTGGTTCGTTTTATAATCGACCAATTTGGAAACGTTCCCCTCCAAAGAAGCATCAAACTCATCGAGAAACTGCGCGGTCGACCGGGCCGTCATCGCTTCCGCGTGGTCTCGATAGAATTGATACTCCGGAGTCGATTCGATCTCGATCGGCGGCTCCAGGATCTTTTTGTACTCGGGGTCAAAGTCGAGCAGGGCCTGGACCATCTTCTCCACCACCCGCCGCTGCTCCAGCGGGGTATCGTACTGTTGGCAGAGACGATAGTAGCGAAGCAGGGTGATTCCGGAGATCGTATGATAGAGGTAGGCAAACGCGCCGATCGGCACGACGTAACGGGCGATCTCCTGCGATTTCTTTTTGACATCGCGGTTGAAATTTCTCCGCTGCCGCGGGAAGAGCCTCGCATACTCGGTGTCGACCAATGGCAGCAACATCTCGTTGAGCTTTTTATACGCTTCCATCTGATCGTGCACGCCGGCGACATATAGATCGAGCGCCTCGCCGGTGAGGGGAGGAATCGCAAAGCTCTCCGGCTTCACCGCGACGTACCGCTGGCTCACCTGCTCGGAGTTGTAAAAGGGATGGCTGTGAAGAAACGACCAGATGAATTGGCGCGAGACGTTGGTCAGCGTGAACTGAAAATGGGCATGCTGGAGGGTGGTGTGATGGCCCGCTTGGTAGATGCTCTGCGCCAGGAGATCATACCCTTCGATCAGATCTTCATCCCGAACGACCCCTTTTCCGGAATAACAGGTCTTGGCGGTCGCGACAAAGTTTTTGAAGGGACGGACAAAGGCCTTCTCTAAAACAACGGTCGGTTCGGAAGAGAGAAAATGATCTTGCATGAGCAAACCTTAAAACACGTTAGGCGTGAGGCATTAGGCGTGAGGGGTAAGAGATTAAATTTTTGATCTGACCCCTTACGCCTCACGTTCCCTTCTTTGTCGCCTCACGGCACTGAGGCCTTTCGTTGACAGCCCGTATTCTATACGATAGAATCCGTGCGGTAAAGAGAAAAGAAATAGCGTCCAGGAATAAGAACGATGGTAGGACAGATCCGTTCGAAAATCAAGATCGCCGGCGCCGGTCCGTCGGGACTCACCGCGGCCATTCTTCTCGCCCGCGCCGGCTATGACGTCGAGATATTCGAGGCCCGCGACGCGGTCGGCGCGCGCTTCATCGGTGATTTTCAGGTCATCGAGAACATGAGCCGGGAGGAAGATGCCCTGGAGATGTTGAAGCGGTTCGGTCTGGACACCAATTTTTATCTCCGCCCCGTCCGGCAGGCCCTCTTCTTCGATCACCGGCTTCGATCGCAGCCGGTCAAAAGCCGCCGGCCGTTCGGCTACTTTATCCGTCGGGGGAGCGAGGGGGAAACGCTCGACCGAGGACTTCTCGCCCAGGCGCTGGCCGCGGGGGCGAAGATTCATTATCAAACCCGGATCAAGCCGGAAGAGACCGAGCAGGATGGAACATCGCATCTCATCGTTGCCACCGGACCGGCGGCCCCCGACGGATTGGCCAAGGAGATGACCTTCACCACCTCTCTGCCTGAAACCGTCTGGGTTCTCTTCGACATGAATCTCTCTCCCGGCGGCTATGCCTATCTTTTCGTTCTCGACGGCATCGCCACCTTCGGCTGCGCGATCACTCAAGATCTCTCCCGGATCAATCACTATTTCGATCGCTCGCTTCGGCGGTTTCAAGAGATGGTCTCCTTTCCGATCGAAAACGACCGAACCGCCTACTCTTTTATGAACTTTAGCTTGAAGGAATCGGCCGAGGCCGGGGGCCGTCGCTTTGTCGGCGAGGCAGGCGGATTCCAAGACTATCTCTTCGGGCTCGGAATCCGTTATGCATTGACGACCGGCTATGCGGCGGCGGAAAGCATTCTCAAAAATACCCCGTATGATCCCCTTTGGAAAGAAGCACTCGGCCCCGCGCAGGAGGTCAGCCTGGTCAATCGATTCCTATACGAATCGGGAGGAAACCGCGGGCTGAGTCTCTTTATCCGCCAGTCCGGCCGGGATGATCTTCAAGACTATCTTGGGAAATGGCATCGCTCTCCGTGGTGGAAACGTCTGTTGCTGCCGCTCGTGAAGTGGCGATGGCGTCGGACCGACCGGTGCGTCCACCGCCTCCCCGCTCATTGGTGCCGTAATAAACCGGTCTCGTCGCATCCGGAATTAGGTCCGGCAAAGCCATGATCTCCGTTCAAGAGGCTTACGAATACTGCCGCCGATTGACCCACCGCGCCGGTCCCCACTTCTCGGTCGGCTTTCGGTTTCTCCCCGCCGCCAAGCGAAATGCGATCTACGCCGTTTACGCATTCTGCCGGTACGCCGACGACATCGTCGACGAGAAGCAGGAGCAGCCGCTCGAAGCGCTCTTGAAGCAATGGCAGGAAGAGCTGGACCGCTGCTATCAGCAGAAACCGACCCACCCGATCACCGTCGCGTTGGCCGATGCGATCCAGCGGTATCCGATTCCCAAGACCGGCTTTGAAGGGTTGATCGAGGGATGCCGGATGGACCTTCTCTACAATCGTTATCCGACGTTCGATTCGTTGATGGTCTACTGCGATCGGGTGGCGACGACCATCCGAGACCTCTCCCTCCCCGTCTTCGGCTATCGGGATCCGAAGGGAATCGAATACGGCCGGGCCCTTTCGACCGCGCTCCAGTTGACGAACATCGTTCGGGACATCGGCGAGGATCTCGGCCGCGGTCGGATCTATCTTCCTTTGGATGAGATCAAGGCGGCCGGCTATTCCGAAGAGGAGTTGACGGCGCGGGTGAAGAATGAGGCTTTTCTGAGACTGATGGCCTTTCAATGCCGCCGCGTTCGGGACTACTTCGACGAGTCGGCGAAATTGCTCCCCTGCATCGAAGAAAATGCGCGTCTCTCGGTGTCGCTCATGCGGAACGTCTATGTCGCCCTGATCGACCGCATCGAGAAAGAACCCTTCGCCGTGCTGGATCGCCAGATTCGACTCTCTTGGTGGGGGCGCGGACAGGTCATCGCGCGGACCATGATGGCCGGCTCTTCATCATGAGCGCTCGTTCTATTTGACAATCCACCAGGTGATGCCGATGTAGGTCTCTCGAAGCCCATCTGTTCCAAGGTCATTCCCGTTTCGAGAGGTCGTCGGAAAGTTGGACGGTCGATCGACGTTCCACTCGTTGTGAATACCGATCAGAAAAGCAACCCGCTCGAGCCGGTACTGTCCTTCCATTCGAACGCCGAATTGCTCGTGGCTCTCCCCCGCCCCCGGCGTTCCTCCCATCACATAAGTGTGAAGATCGAGCCACGCATCCAAAAAGAGCCGTTTTTGAATGCCGACGCCCGTTTGATAGGCCAGCTGGCATGTACAGTCTCTCCGGATCAAAAGCGGCGTGTTGGTGTAGCGGGGGAAATAGTAGTTGTAATAAAGCCCAACGCGTGTATCTAAAGGGGTATCATCCTGCGCTGCGGCCGGATCGAATGTGAAGAGTAGCGCGATCACCACACTCCAGAAATAAAACCTAGAAATGGACACCGAGATCCCCCGACTTTTCTGCCGATTACAATTCAGCTCTTTGCCTTGATTCATGGCCCTTCTCACCATCAATAGACCCACCAGGTGAGGCCGACGTAGGTTTCTCGGAGCCCCCCCGTGCTGACGTAATTTCCTTTTTTTGAATCAATTGGAAAATCCGACGAGTGGTAGATATCCCACTCATTATGATGACCGATCAAAAAAGTAAACCGGTCAAACCGGATATGTATCTCAAATCGCGTTCCGTATTGCTCCGGAGATTGAGCGAGACTGGGACTCGCCCCCATCACATACCCATGGAAATTAAACCAGGTTCGCCAGAATAGCCGATCCTGAATTGTAATTCCCGACTGGTACCCCAGTTGGCAGGTGCACTGTCGCCGTATCCAAAGAGGGGTGTTTGTGTAGCTGGGTAGATAATAATTAAAGTAAAGGCCCACACGGACGTCCGATTGGCGGATGACCTCTTCTGCCAGGGCCGGATTGATTAAGAAGAGTTGGGCAATAATAGAAAAGATGATGCCGAAATAAATTGCGTCTTTTCTGCATTTCCTTGCAAAGATATGGCAGGTTTTTGCGAACTGCCATACAATAAAAATCGCTGAAAGAACGAGCCGGAACATCGCCACCAAGAAAGACCAATCCGTTAGAGCAGGATAAGCGTGGTAGTGGCATCCATTCCTCTAGAATCACGCTTCGTAGAATAAGATCCCTATTTTAGAATGCAATTGCGGGACCGACTGAAGCACATGTGTGTAGTAAATTGTGATGGGAAATGTAGGGAGGGAGAACATCCCTTAGTGATAGGAGTGGC
>SCUR01000125.1 GCA_004297235.1 Candidatus Manganitrophaceae bacterium
ACCCGATGTGAATTGATCTTCTATCGATCCCCGCTCTGGACAAGGTGGTGGTCATCAATCCCTTGACATAAACCAATCGAATCTGTATTCTCTTGTAGACATTGGGAGAGTCTATGTTTTCGAGTAGAAAAATAAAGTTGTTGATTCTCGTTATCCTCGGGCTCTCCTTTCTGACCCTCTCATTGGCCAGTGCCTGCATGGTTCCCGATTGGGCGCCGAAGGCCGATGACTGCTGTGTCTTGCCGTGTAAGACGGTTACCTCACCGGAGCTGGCCAAGAGTTACTGCGATTTATCCAATCAACAGCGCTCCCTTCACGCCGGACCCCAGCTCCCCGCCCCGGCGATTCTCGTGGAGGATGGCCTTTCACTCATTGCCCGCTCGTTTAAAGCCCCTCCTCCGGTTTTTTCATCCTCAGTGAACTCAGATCATCCTTTACAACAACCCCCAGAGGATCTTTATCTCCTCAATCGCACCCTTCTGCTTTAAATCAATCCTCTCAAATCATTTGACGATGATCGCCCCACGTCTCTGAAAAATCAGAGCGCGCGATTGCTCATTTTTATTCCATCAACTGTTATTAAAAAGCTGGAGTGGTCTTCGATGAAACGACTTCTCTTGACTTTCGCTTTTCTCATTAGCGCGTTTTGGATGCCGATGGTTTCTACCGCGGCCGAAGACACCCCCTTGCCTGCTTTAAATCTCGAGGAGGTGCTCCGGGAAGCGGCCGAAAGAAACCCGGAGATTCTCGAAGCAGAGAATAGGAAGCGCGCGGCGGCAGAACGGATTCCGCAGGCGACCGCCTGGGACGATCCCCAAGTCGGCGTGACACAGTGGTCGATTCCCTCCAATTTCAGCATTGGAAATGCGGATGAGACCTGGTACACCCTCTCTCAAAACTTCCCCTTTTTCGGAAAGCAGGCGCTTCGTGGAAATGTTGCCGAACTAGACGGAAAGATGGCGGCGGAGGACGCGCGCAGCGTCCGCCTTAAGGTAATCAGGGAGGTCAAGCAGGCCTATTATGATCTCTTCTTCGCCCATCAGGCACTCGACATTCACCATCGGCAGGTAGAACTTGCCCGGACCTTCTCCCGGATCACCCAGGAGAAGGTGGCCGTCGGAGAGGCGGGTCAACAGGATCTGCTGCGCGCCCAGGTCGAACTACTGAATCTCTCAAATGCCCTTTTTACATTAGAGCAGGAAAGAGAAACGGCGGAGGCGCGGCTCAATACCCTGCTCAACCGCTCCACCAACTCGCCCCTCGGTCTGCCTGAGGCTTTGACAATTCCAACGTTTGAACCGAAGTTGCAGGCGCTTCAACAAGAAGCGGAAGAAATTCGTCCAGAGAATCGAATGCAGGCGCTCGCTATTCGCCGCGGGGAAGAAGAGGTCAAGTCGGCCAAGCGGGATCTCTTCCCGGACGTGATGGCGGAGGTGGCGTACTGGGACGTCCATGACGGCCCAAACCGCTGGATGGCTTCCATCAAAATCAACATCCCCTGGATCAACAAGAAGAAATATGAGGGCCGTATCCGGGAAAACGAGGCGGAGCGGCAACGCGCCGAGGCCGCCCTTCAAGGAGCAATCAATCAGACCGCTCTTCGGGTCAAGGAGCTCCTCGTCCGATTCGAATCATCCAGACGTCTCGCCCGGCTCTACGAAAGCGGCATACTCCCCCTGGCCGAACAACAACTTTCTGCAGCCACCATTGGATATCAGTCGAGAAAAAATGATTTCTTAACACTCATCGATGCGCAAAAGAATTTAAGAGATTTGGAATTGACCTATTTTGGCGCCTTAATCGATACCAAGAAAAGCTTGGCTGAATTGGAAGAAATGATCGGAAGAGAATTTTAAATATAAAACAATCATAGGAGATCATCATGAAGCTACTGATAACGATGCAAAACAAGACCAGAATTGCGGTTCTTCTGACCGTAGCCGTCATCGCGGCCGTCGTTTTCCAAATGACCCACCGCTTCGCGCTGGGGGTTACGGAGACAGAGCAGGCCGTGAAGGAGATGGAAGGGATGCCCGGCATGGAAGGGATGGAGATGGGGGTGAATGAAACCGGGCAGGCCACGACGATGCTGACGCCTCAAAAGAAACAATTAATCGGGGTTCAGGTGGCCGAGGTCCAGGAAGAGTCGATTCAGAAAACGATTCGTGCCGTCGGCAGAGTCGCCTACGATGAACGGAAGCTCGCACGAATCAACCTCAAGGTGGAGGGGTGGATTCAGGATCTCTTCGTCAATTTCACAGGTCAGGAGGTCAAGAAGGGTCAGCCGCTCTTTACGATTTACTCTCCCGATCTATTGTCCACACAGCAGGAATATCTTTTGGCGAAAAACAGCCAGCAGAAACTCGCGGCCAGTCCGATTGCTGACGTCCGAGAGACCGGCAAGACCCTGGTCTCCTCGGCCAGAAGAAGACTCCTTCTGTGGGGTATCACGGAAAATCAGATTCAAGAACTGGAGAAACGGGGGGAGCCTCAGACGAATATGACGATCTACTCCCCGATGAACGGTATTGTGACCAAAAGAGAGGGAACCCAAGGGATGCGTGTGATGCCGGAGATGACCCTTTATGAAATCGCCGATCTCTCGACCATCTGGGTCTTGGCCGATGTCTATGAGTCCGAGCTCTCCTATCTCAAAACGGGACAGGCGGCCACCGTCACCGTGGCGGCTTATCCCGGTGACACTTTTCAGGGGAAGGTCGCTTTCATCGATCCCTTCCTCAACCCACAGACCCGGACCGTACGGGTGCGGCTGGAGACTCCGAATCCGGAGCTAAAGCTGAAGCCTGAAATGTTTGCC
>SCUR01000126.1 GCA_004297235.1 Candidatus Manganitrophaceae bacterium
CCAAGGTAACGTCAGGCGTGAGGCGTTAGGCGTAAGGGGTGAAGGCAAAAACTTGAAAGATCTTAAATCTTTTACCCCTCACGCCTCACGCCTAACGCCTCACGTGTTTTCTTCCTCTCTTTAACCAGTTGTTCCACTTCGAACAAGAGGACCGATTCCAATTGCTCGGAGGGGACTTTTCGGATGATCTCGCCGTTTCGGAAAAGAAGTCCGACGCCCCGCCCGCCGGCGATCCCGATGTCGGCCTCTTTCCCTTCGCCGATGCCGTTCACCACGCAGCCGAGGACCGAGATGTCGATCGGCTCGGTGATATGACCCAGCTTGGCCTCCAGCGTCGCCGCCAGCTTGATGACGTCGATCTCAAGACGGCCGCAGGTGGGGCAGGCGATCACGTTCACCCCGCGCTTCCGGAGATTGAGAGACTTGAGAATCTCGTAGCCGACGCGGACCTCTTCGGTCGAATCGGCCGCCAAGGAAACCCGGAGGGTATCGCCGATCCCTTCGGAGAGGAGGATCCCCAGGCCGACCGCCGATTTCACGGCGCCGGTCGCGACCGTCCCCGCCTCGGTGATGCCGAGATGAAGGGGGTAATCCGATTGCTTCGAGAAAAGCCGATAGGCCTCCACCGCCAACCCGACATGCGAGGCCTTCAGCGCCACCTTTGTATCATAAAATCCGAGCGATTCCAAGATTTCAATATGGCGCATCGCCGATTCCACCATCGCCTCGGCGGTCGGATAACCATATTTCTCCAGGAGCTCCCGTTCCAACGAGCCGGCATTGACGCCGATGCGAATCGGCACCCCCTTGTCCTTCGCCAATTTGACGACCCGCTCGACCCGTTCGCGCGACCCGATGTTGCCCGGGTTCAATCGAAGGCCGTCGACCCCCGCCTCGAGCGCCGCAATGGCCATATGATAATCGAAATGGACATCGGCGATCAGCGGGATGTTGATTTGAGCGCGGATCTTTGGAAGCGCTTCGGCCGACTCTTTCTCGGGAACGGCGACGCGGACGATTTCGCATCCGACCTCTTCGAGCCGTTTAATCTCGGCGACGGTCGCCGCGACGTCCCGGGTGTCCGTCGTCGTCATCGATTGCACGACGATCGGCGCATCGCCCCCGATCTTCACCGAACCGACCGAGATCTGCCTCGTTTTCCTGCGAACAACCCGCATCACGACGTTTCCCCTGGTTCGTCAACCCTGTTTGATAAACAAACGCATAATATCGTTGTAGAACGCGAACACCATGAGCGAGATGATGAGGAAGAGCCCGACCTGCTGGGCGATCTCCCGTTTCTTGAGGCTCAGCGGTTTCCCCATAATCCCTTCGATGATGAAGAAGAGAAGATGTCCGCCGTCCAGAATAGGGATCGGGAAGAGATTGATGATCCCCAGGTTGATGCTGAGAATGGCGATGAAGAGAACGACGTTCAGAATCCCCTCATTCGCCTGCTGGCCCGCCATCTGCGCGATCAAGATCGGACCGCCGATCGTGTCGGAAGAGATCTTCCCTTGAATCAGGCGAAAGATCCCGAGAACGTTCAGGCTGATCATGTCCCACGTCCGCTTCGCCCCCATCATCGCCGCCGTCAGCGGATCGTACTGTTTGATCGTGTGCGTTCCCTTCGGAAGAATCCCGATGAGCCAAAGCTTATGCGAGTCTCCCAAAACATCCTGGGTTTCTTTCATGGTCGGCGTCACGGTTAAATCGACCTTTTGGCCGTCCCGCTCCACGACGAATCGCAGCGCTTTTCCGCCGTTGACCTGCAGGGTCTCGCGGATCTCTTCCCATTGATTGATCGGCTTGCCTTCGATCTGAACGATCCGATCCCCCGGCTTCATCCCCGCCTCGGCCGCGGCGGAGCCGGGCTGGACCTCTCCGACATCGGAAGTCAAGGAGGGAACGCCGGTCATGAAAACGCCGACAAAAATCAGCAAGGCCAAAAGAAGGTTAAAGAGCGGTCCCGCAACGACAATCGCGATTTTCTTTTTGACGCTCTGGGTTAAGAACGAGCGGTCCCGCTCATCCGGGCTGATCTCTTCCTTCGGATCATCGCCGAGCAACCGCACATACCCTCCCAACGGGATAATGGAGAGGCAATACTCGGTCGGTCCCCACCGGCGGGAAAAGATCTTCGGCCCGAAACCGAGCGAGAAGGTTTGAACCTGAACGCCGCAAAAACGGGCCACAATATAATGTCCGAACTCATGAACGAAGACCAATACCCCCAAAACAATGAGGAATGTGACGATGGCCGATAAACTAAACATGGTTTTTCTCCTTCCGGTCTACCGCGGCGATCTTCATGCGCGACACCTCTCAATCTGACGCCGCCCCTCAATCCGGGCCCAGCGATCAGCCGAGAGGACGTCGTCCAACGTCCGAATCGCGTGTGGCAGATGGGCATCCATGGTCCGGCGGATCACCTTGTGAATATCGAGAAAGCCGATTTTTTCGGACAGAAAAGCGTCCACCGCCTCTTCGTTGGCCGCATTCAGAACGGACGGAACCGATCCCCCCGCCTTCAGCGCCTCGTACGCGCACGTCAAGAGCGGGAAGGATTTCAGGTTCGGCTTCTCGAAGGTGAGCTGTCCGATCTCTTCCAAGCACAATGAAGGAAGGGAGAGCGGCGCCCGTTCAGGAAAGTGCAGCGCGTAAGAAATGGGAACTCTCATGTCGGGAAGCCCCATCTGAGCGACCACCGATCGGTCCACAAATTCAACCATGGAATGAATGATACTTTGATGATGAATCACGACGTCAATTTTTTCGGGAGGCGCGTCAAAGAGCCATCGCGCCTCCATGATTTCAAAACCTTTGTTCATCAGGGTCGCGGAATCGATCGAGATCTTCGGACCCATCTTCCACGTCGGGTGAGCCAGCGCTTTTTTTGGGGAGACCGTCCGTTTCGCCGCCTGGGAGAACCGAAGGAGCGGCCCCCCCGATGCCGTCAGAATGATCCTTCGGACATCTTCCGGACGTTCCGAAACCATCACCTGAAAAATGGCCGAGTGTTCGCTGTCGATCGGCAGGATCCGGACCCTTTTCTGCCGGGCC
>SCUR01000010.1 GCA_004297235.1 Candidatus Manganitrophaceae bacterium
CAAAGAGGCCGGGTTTGATTGGCGTGAGTCGGGCTGCTCGATGTGTCTTGGGATGAACCCCGACACCCTCCAGCCGGGCGAGCGCTGCGCCTCCACCTCCAATCGGAACTTCGAAGGGCGCCAGGGGAAGGGGGGGCGGACCCACCTCGTCAGCCCGTTGATGGCGGCCGCGGCGGCGGTCGAGGGGCGCTTCGTCGATATCCGTCGGTACGATTTGAAAAAGTAGAGAGGAGAATCATGGAACCCTTCGTCAAACTGAACGGTCTGGTGGCGCTGTTGGATCTTCCGAACGTCGATACCGACCAGATTATTCCAAAACAGTTTCTGAAGCGGATCGAGCGGACCGGCTTCGGGCAATTTCTTTTTTATGACTGGCGATTCATCGACGGGAAAAAGCTGAACCCGGAGTTTGAGATGAACGCAGAGCGCTACCGTGGCGCGACGATTCTCGTCACCCGCGCCAACTTCGGCTGCGGCTCTTCGCGTGAGCATGCCCCATGGTCGCTCCTCGATTACGGTTTCAAGTCCATCATCGCCCCTTCTTTCGCCGACATCTTCTACAACAACTGCTTCAAAAACGGAATGCTCCCGATCACCCTCTCCGAAGATCAGATCGAGACGATTTTTCAGAGGACGCGGTCGCGAGAAGGGTACCGGCTGACCGTCGATTTGGACAAGCGGGAGATCGCCTCGGCGGATGGGTTGTTCTTTCAGTTTCAGGTCGATCCCTTCCGCCGCCATTGTCTTCTCAACGGCTTGGACGACATCGGCCTGACCCTTCAACAGGAAGAGAAGATTCGAGAGTACGAGAAGACGCGCGCTTGGGTCTAAGGGTCGGTGGTCGGGCGCCGGCCCAACCCCTGCGGCGTCCAAGATTCGGATTGCGAAATAAAGAGGATTGACTTCACTCCTCCGACCGACGCTTCGTCTCTATTCCGCAATTGGCCTACCCGCATTGAAACTGGCCGACGCTTTCGCTGAGGTCGAAGGCCATTTGGGCGAGGTCTTCCGCCGATTTTCTGGCTTCCGCGGCCCCCTCGGAGATCACCTTGGTTGATTCGGTGATGCCCCCCATATTTTTGGTAATCTCCGTGCTCCCACTCACCGCTTGATTGATCTCCTGGCTGATGTTGTTGGTGACCGTGGTTTGCTGTTCGACGGCGCCGGCGATGGTGTTCTGAATGCCGTTGATCTGGTTGACGATCTCCGAGATCTGATTGATCGCGGTCACTGCTCCCCGCGTATCCTCCTGGATGAGCTTGATCTTTTGGCTGATCTCCTCCGTGGCGGAGCCGGTCTTCTTGGCGAGATCTTTCACTTCGTTGGCGACCACCGCGAACCCCTTTCCCGCCTCTCCCGCTCGGGCCGCCTCGATCGCGGCATTCAACGCCAACAGGTTCGTCTGCTGTGCGATCGACGTGATCATCCGAACGACATCCCCGATTTGACTGCTGCTATCGCCGAGTTTGCTGATCGTGGCGTAAGTACTCCCGGCCAGCTTCACCGCTTCCCCTCCGACGCTGGCGGCGTCGCGGGCGTTCTGCGCAATCTCCTTAATGCTGACGTTCATCTCCTCCATCGAGGTCGCAATCGATTGGAGACTGGTGCTGACCTTCTCCGCGTGGCTGAGAATGGCGCGCGCCTGTGAGGCGGTGGTGCTGCTGGTGCCGCTCATCTGCTGGCTGAGCGCCACCAGCGATTCGGATGATTTGGCAAGATCTTTCGCGTTCCCGGAAATCGTCTTTACGGTGTCGGTCATCCGCTCCATGGCCTGATTGAGCGCCTCGCCCATCTGCCCAATCTCGTCTCTTTTGTAAATTTGGACCCGGCTGGTCAGATTCCCCTGCGCCAATTGATGGGTCACGCCCACCGTTTGCCGGACCTGCTGGTTCACCGATCGGATGACAATAAAAGAAATTCCGCCGAGAAGAGAGATCGCCGAGATGAAGATGACGAGGAACAGGCCCCCTGCTTTTTTTTCATCCGCGCGCGTCCGATCAAAGTCCTCTTTCATCTGTGTGTTCCATTGCGCCATCGAAGTTTCAATCTGCTGTCGGAGGTCTTTGTGGACTTTCTCGAGCATTTCCAGGTCTGCGAGCAGCTTTTCTCCCCTCTCTTTTTTGATCATCCTTTCGGAGATTCCGCCGGCCAGCGCATAGTATTGGTCGAAGCTCCTCTCGATCTTTCCGAACACCTCCTTCCCCGTTAGGATTTGGCTCCCCTTTTTCAAAGTCGACTTCAAGGCGTCATGGAGCGTCTTTCCCTCCTGAAGCTGCTCCATGTCGGAGGCGGCCACGGCATCTTGAAAATTGCGTTGGATGTGGTCCATATCCCTCTCCAGCGCATGGCTTAATTCCAACGCGGGGAAGTAGTTGCTCTCCACCTGCAGCATCAGATGCGCTTCCGTCGAGCGCCCGATCAGGTAAATAATAAAGATCAGTAGAAAAGCGACGGTCGCAAGAATCGGCATCAACAAGATGCGGTGTGTAAACCTTAATTGATTCAGCATGATCACCCTTATCACAGGCTTGGCGCGGTTGACGTCAGTTTACCTTGAGCACCTTCACGTTGGGCTCCGAAACCGGCGAGGAGACATAGCCGACGGCGTTCGGATTCGCCTTGATGTAGGCGATCACCTCGCCGTCGGAGCCTTTTTCCAACGGCGGGGTCCCACGTCCCGAGAAGATTCTCTGCTCCCAATAGGCCTTGATATCCGACGCCGATTTTCCGTGGACCTCGCGCGAGAAACTTTCCCGCACCGAGGATCCTTCCGCCTGATCGACCGGCAGAATTTGCTGACCGTTGGGCCACTGCGAGGTCTTTTTCATGTAGATCTTGGAGAGCTCTCCCCCTTCGATGGCGCTGAGGGGGTTGGCGCTGTTGACAATGACATAGAACTTCCCTTCTCCAAAAGCCGATGACACGGCCAAGGAAAAGAAGAAAAGGCCAATGACCCAAAACCGCTTCATGATTTATCCTCCCCCTCCTGTTCTGGTTAGAAGCTGACGGCCAGACTGACAATGTAGTAGTTCACCTTCACCGGGTCTGCCAAGTAGTCGGGGATCGGGTCATCCTGCATGTAGCCTTTTTGCAGATGGTATTCCCCCTTGGCGATCAGATTCGGCCGAAACGCATACCGCGCTCCCAAGGTATAGTCCTTCGTCGCCTTGATATTCGATGCAAAGCCCGGGTACTCCATGTCGGCAAACTCGGCGGCGGCGTGGACGGCCAGCTCCTTGGTGAGTTTCACCCCTCCCAGGATGTAATAGTCTTTATAAGTCCAGAAGTTTCCCTCGCGCTCCCAGCGATACTCCGCTTGTAAGAGGAACCGATCGAGCCGGGCGTCCAGGGAGGCCCACCAATCGGTGTGGGTGATCTTATGATCCGGAGGGAAGGGAAAGGGCTCATTTTGATCGGTGGAGCGATAGCCACCCGCTCCGATTCGAAGACCTTCAATCGGGGTATAAAGCCAGAGTGCGCCCCCCAACACATCATTCGCTTCGGTCGGAAATGCGGCTAACTGAAAGTTTTGATCCAGCCCCAACTGTATAAAGGTAAATCCGCCGGCATAGAGGTCGGCTTCGAGGCCCCAAGACTCTCCCATCTGGAGGGCTTGATAGAGGCCGACCCCGTTGATCGTCTCGCTGGTGTACGACCCATCCCCATAGAAGCCGAACGGAGGCCGAAAGAAGGGAAGAACGGTACCGACATGGAGGACTTCATTGTAAATTCCGAGCGGGATTGGAAACTTCCCGACTTTAATGGTGGTGTTATCGAAGAGGCGGCGCTCGTAAAAGACCCAGTTCAACTGCACATCTCCCAGAAAACCTTGCGCCTGTACTGGGCTTTCCCCGAGCCGCTGCTCGGAGAATTGGATGACAAAGGCATCCTTGGAGCTATACTCATAGCGGAATTGGAGCGCCGTGTTCCGATAGTCGGTCGTGCCGTCTTGCGGAATTCCCAAATAGATCCCGCCGGCGGCGTTCGCGTACGCCTGCGATAGGAAGCCATGAATGGTCAGCTTCGACTCCCCTCCCAGATCGATGTCGGCGGCGACGGCCGGTGCGGCGGAGAGTACGATCAACAGATTAAAAATGATGAGGCCGACTGAGACCGCTTTATTGACGAGGTGACAAGGAATCCACCCGGTTTTCACTCCGATTGATTCCGATCGAGTATGCCTGATCATGACCCTTCCTCCAGGTTAGCGGCAAATGATTCTTTATCTGCATTTTGTTAAGGATGATGTTTCTCCGTTTTGCATTAATTGACGCTCAGCACTTTCACATCGGGGTCGAAACCGGCGAGGAGACATACCCTACGGCGTTCATCGCTGAATTGAATGACAAACGCATCTTTGGCGCTGTATTCATATCGGAACTGAAGCGCGACGTTTCGATAGTCGGTCGTCCCCTCCTCTGGAATTCCCAAGTAGACCCCCTTTGAGGATCTGGCGTAGGCTTGTGTGAGAAAGCCGTGGATCTTCAGCTTTGACTCGCCCCCCCAGATC
>SCUR01000127.1 GCA_004297235.1 Candidatus Manganitrophaceae bacterium
ATCCGGTCTCGGCGACGGCGGCCGCAAAGGACAAACATCGCCTCTGGGAGATCTTGACCGCTGCGTTAATCTCGACCCCCCCTTCTCAGCTTTTTTCAATCGAAGATCCGCCGGAGGTTCTGGCCCGGAAGGTCGTCTACCCTTGCGTCTTGAAGCCGACCTTCCTCTCCGCCAGCCGCGGCGTGATCCGGGCGAATCACCCCGACGAGTTTGTCGCCGCTTTTTATTGGCTGAGTCGAATTTTGACGGAGCCGGACGTCCGGCGGCTCGGCGGCGCAGCCGCCCAAAAAATATTGGTCGAGGATTTTATTCCGGGGAAGGAAGTGGCGCTGGAAGGACTTCTTCAGAACGGAACGCTCTCCGTCCTGGCCCTCTTTGATAAACCCGACCCGCTCGACGGCCCCTTCTTCGAGGAGACGATCTATGTCACCCCGTCGCGCCTCCCCGCCCCCGTTCAGGAAGCGATCGCCGAGCGCACCGGCCGGGCCGCCGCCGCGCTCGGCTTGAAAGAAGGACCGATCCACGCCGAGCTTCGGGTCAATGAGCGGGGTCCCTGGATCATCGAGCTGGCGGCCCGATCGATCGGCGGGATCTGCTCCCGGACGCTTCGATTCGGTGTCGGTCTCACGTTGGAGGAGATCATTCTGAGACATGCGCTGCGAATGCCGATCGAATCGCTCGAACGGGAGCGGCCCGCCTCCGGCGTGATGATGATCCCGATCCCGGCCGCCGGCGTCTTGATCAACTATCAGGGGGTCGAAGAGGCGAAAAAGGTGCCGGGGGTCGTCGATGTGAAGATCATGATCCACCGGAAACAGAAGGTGATCCCTCTCCCCGAAGGAAGGCGCTACCTCGGCTTCCTCTTCGCCCGCGCCCCGCAACCCGAGCAGGTCGAAGCCGCCCTCCGGGAAGCGCACCGGAAATTAAAATTTGAGATCGCGCCGTTTAAATGAAGGGAGACCTGCTCGGATTGCGGAACGCGGAGTGTGGATTGCGGAGTAGAAGATCCATCTTCTCCATTCCGCACTTGGAACCCATTTCGACTTTAACCTAGATCAAATAGCGAAGACCCAGCGAGATCGGCACCCCCCGGAAAGCCCCCCCGGACTGATCGGGCGCCCCATGATCTTCATATCTTGCCTCGAAGAAAAAGAGGAAGCGTGTATCGGTCAGGATGTCCGCTCCGATACCGACGGAGAACGCGAATTTCCGGCTTCTCTCCGCGACATGGGCGCCGTTAAAATCGGCGCCGTTAAATTGGGTGAGACCGATATCGGCCCGCAGATAAGGATTAATGCCGGCCGCCCTTTGCGGAACGGCCACATTCAAAAGATATCCCTTCACCCCCAAATAAAGCGAGAGGAGCGTCTGGTCGGTGAATCGCCCGGTCACGACACCGGTCGGCGGATGAAGAGCAATCTCTTTCCCCTTATATTTATCAAAGGAGACTCCGCCATAAAGGGCCAGACGCGGCGTCGCCCGGTAGGCCGCCTCAAAGGCCCCCCCCGATCCGTTGTCATAAAGGTCGGACCAATCGATCCCCGCTTCCTCCTCTCCGAACGGAAGGCCATATCGATACGCCGCCGACAGCTCAAGCTTCTTCGGCGCCTCCTCGGCCGAAGCCGGCGTTGGCGCTGACAGAGAAAACAGCAAGAAGAAAAAAGCAACCGTTCGGAAATGATTTCCTCGACCCCTCTCCCGACCCGACATCCGTCTCCGCTCCATGACCCCTCCTGACGACACGAATAACACAAATAAGCACAGGCGCCAGTTAAAAATCAAGACGAAAGTCAATTTCGGGATGGGACTTAATTAGAAAACGAGGAATGGAGTTCAAGGGCGAAGCGTCTGGGGCTGAGACGCTCTGCCCGAGGCTGGGCAAGCAGCCCCTGGGGGCGGGGCCCCACAATAGGTCCATTGCCTTTTAAAGGATCTTCTCAGAATCGTCGAGAACGGCGAATTGGTTTTCGGTCGGCTCCGCACAGCAGAACCACGGCTCGGTCAGACGGGGCGGCTTCGGCCGGTTCGGATCGATCGCCACGTCGACCCGTCGAGGCGATCGCCCCTCCCGGATCGCAAGCGCGATCTCCCTCAACCGATAGAAGATCAACATCGCGTCTTCCTCCCCCCCCTCCTCGACCGCTTTGCTCATCGTCTTCTGGAGCAGATCCATCCGTGGATCGGGGTGAGTCCACTGATGGGTGAAGGCTTCCTGAATCAACGGTCCCAGATAAGGGGCCATGCTCGCCTCCTTGAGAAAAAGAGAGCCCGGCGGGATCAGGAGGCGAATCGTATATTGGACCGGATCGAGATGATCGATCAGCCCTTCCTTCTCGACGAAATCGAACAGATCAAGGATGTCGTCGAGCGCGGTCCAGGGGGTGAAGGGGATTAGCGAGGGGCGCAGCGCCATCCCCGCCCCGCGGACAATCTTCAAGGCGTCGAGGACATCGGCCCGCGTGTGGTTTTTGACGAGATGAGCCAGAACGGTGTCGCTCAACGATTCCACCGCCGAGATGATGAACCGGCCGCCGAGCGCGGCGAACTCCGGAATCAACGCGCGATGCTTCAAGAGATGCTCGACCTTCGCCGTAAAATCGAACGTCAGCTCCGGGAATTCCTCATGCATCGCACGGACGATCCGAAGGGAGTGATTCGGACCGTTGAGAAAATCGGGATCGCCGAAGCTGATGTGGGTCGCTCCGAGCCGAACCAGATTTCGGATGTCTTCCAGAACGGTCTCGTAGGGAACGAGGAAGAAACGCCCTTCATACACCGGCGGAATCGGACAATGGCGGCAGAGATGGCGGCAACCGCGGCTCGCCTCGACGGAGCCGGCCCGGCGCCGGACGCCGTTCTCTTCGAGAGCGGCATATTTCTCCAGAGAGGGCAAGCCCTGCCGGCTCGGCACCGCAAACGGAAGGTGGGCCCGCAGCGGCGACTGTCTCTCCTCCCCCTGGCTGACCCCGCCGATCGGATGAACTGCATCGGCCGCGCCGCCGGCGAGTCGATCGACGAGCGCCAACAGCGGCCCCTCGTACTCCCCGCCGATCACCGAATCGGCCCCGTGTTCGAGAAGATAATTTTCATTGAGCGAGGCATACAGCCCGAAGAAGGCGACATGACAGGCGGGATGGACCGCTCGAACCCGCTCCAAGACCCGCGCGCCGATCCGAAGCGCCGTGTGCATCGGAACCGAAATGCCGATGAACCGGGCGCGCGCGACCTTTTCAAGATCGAGCTTCTCGACGGAGAGATCGATCGCCGCCGGCGCATAGCCGGCGCGCTCCAAAAAACCGATCGGCATGGCGATTCCGACCGGCTGATGCCCCAGCTCGTAGCAGGAGATCAACAAAATGTCGCCCGGCCCCTTCATCCCGGCCCCCTTCCTTAAGATAAATAAATTTCCACGGAATTCATCTCTCCGTATTATAGAGTCTTCTTCCCGGCCAGGCAATCTCGCTTTTTACGGTCCGTATCGGACGGACCGTTTCCCTTCCTTGTCAAATTTTACCGAGGTGGTATATTAATCGACATGTCTGAAACAACACTCATTCGAATTGCGATCGTGGGGGCCGGAAAAGGGGGATTGGCCCT
>SCUR01000128.1 GCA_004297235.1 Candidatus Manganitrophaceae bacterium
CGAGAATTTCTCGGAAACGAAGACCACCGTCAGCTCGCCGATCGGGTTCTCGATCACCCCCACGACCTGGTTGGTCTCCGGATCGGTCAGGACCTTCTTCACCGAAAAGACCGAGAGCCGATCGCCGATATGGACCTGCGCGTTGGCCCCGGCGTTGACGTAAACGAGGTTGTCTTCGAGATGGATCACCTTGCCGAGACCGGTGGAATAGGTCCGGAGCCGCTCTTGAACCGCACCGAGCACAAATGTCATTGCATCCTGAATCGTCTGCCGGGTCGCCTTGCCGAGCGGCGTTTTGTGGAACGCATCGCCCCCGAAGGTCAGGGTCGGAAGGTTCAGATCGATGGCGACCGCCTTCTCCCAAGCTCGCCCTTCCGAGCGGTGGGAGTGAATGATCTCCCCCGTGGAGGTGTCGATGATCCGAAGATCGATCCCGACATGCGCCGCGGTGAATTCGGCCGATCCTTTCGGAAAGAGCCAGGTGAGAAATCCGACCCGCCCGCCGGCGCCGACCGCCTTCTGCTCGAACTCGGTGACCTCGCCGACGATCAGATAATCGACCCCGAGGAGCTGGCCGACCTGCGCCGCCGTCTCCTTCGTCACCAGCTTGGAGGCGGAGAGCTCCTGCTCCCGCATGATCTGGGAGAGGATCGCCCGTTCCACGACAACGACCTTTCCGGTATTGATCAACTCCGTGACCACCTGGGCGGCGAGGCCGCCGCCGATGTCCCATCCCCCGTAGACCTGGGCGAACCGGTCGGTGGCGCCGAAGCGGGCCACCGCGACCCGAACTTTTCCGGCGGGACCCGTCGTCCCCGGCTCGGCTCCCCAGACCGGAAGAGACAGGCCGAGGGAGCAGAGGAGGGCGATGAGGAAAGATTTAAGATGATGTCTGATCTTCATGGTATTCTCTCCGAAAGCCTCTCTCGCGTTGACGGAACCTAGCATTTCTTGTTCGATTGGTTGATGATGTTGACGTTCACGTTGCTGTTGATGCTCCCTTTGTTGTGCTCGACGTTCGCCTCGTTGCTGGAGTCGATGAAGATATCTCCTGCGATGACCAACCCGCCGTCTCCGGTGACGTTCTCCATCCGGGCGCGGGCGCGGTCGGCGGCGGTGCATTCCGCTTCAGGAGATTCCGCCGTAAAGATATTGGCCCGGACCCGCGTCGCCTCTTCATCCTTTTGCTGGCGTTTTTTGATGTCGCGGATGGTTGCTTTCATCTCCTCTTCTTCTTTTTCCCTCTTTTCTTGTTCGGGGGTTTTCTTTTGTTTCTCCTCTTCTTGCTTCTTGGCCTCTTCTTTCGCCGTCTCCTCGCTTTGGATGGGAGGGGCCCCGTAAATCGGTCCGATCGGCTGTCCGAGCTGCAGGGCGATCAGGGCCAGTCCGAGCGAGGTGATAATTTTTTTCGTCTTCATGAGTTCCCCTCCCCTTTCCGGAGGGGCGTGGGAGTGCGCCCACGCCCCCCTCGGTCCCTACTTGTTGTTGCTGTTGATGTTGACGGTGCTCAGATCGCTGCCGTTGATCTCGGTTTTACCGGTGATGTTGGCCGAGTTCGACTGAGTGATATCCCCGCTGTTTCCGACGACGCTTCCGACCGAGTTTCTCTGGAAGGTCTTGTTGCCGGTGACGACGGCGCTGTCTTTGACGTCTTTGATCACCTGGTTGCCGATTCCCTTCGCCTGATCGCCGCCGACGTTGTCGCTCGCTTCGCGAATGTCGCGGCCGGCCGCCTTCACGGTTTGATTCACTTCTTTGCTGTCATCGCAGCCGAAGAGGCAGATCGCCTTGCTCTCCACTGCGGTTCCGAATACCAGGGCCAAGCCCATCATCGTTGCGACGAACGTTGTCTTCTTCATTTTCGTGTCCCCCTTGTCTTTGTAAGATTGTTTGAGCCCTAAAGGGAGGGTCAGGCCTTTGCCTGACCCTCAACTCCGCTACTTGTTGTTGCTGTTGTGGTTCACCGTGCTCAGATCGCTGTTGTTGATCTCCGTCTTGCCGGTGATGTTGGCGGAGTTGGACTGGGTGATATCACCCTTGTTAAAGAAGACGCTGCCGACCGAGTTGCTCTGGCTCGTGGTGTTGCCGGTGACGACGGCGCTGTCTTTGATGTCTTTGATCACTTGGTTGCCGATTCCTTTGGCCTGATCGCCGTTGACGTTGTCGCTCGCTTCGCGAATATCACGGCCGGCCCCTTTGGCGGTCTGATTGACCGTGGTGCTGTCGTCGCAGCCGATCAGGCAGATCGCTTTGCTTTCCATCGCGGTTCCGAAAACCAAGGCCAATCCCATTGCTGTCGCGACCCATGTTGACTTTTTCATTTTAGTATCCCCCTCGTGGATGTTTTCTTGTTCGTTTGGAGAGCGTCGGCGGCCCATCCGCCGATCTCTCGTTCACTTGCTTTTTTCGTTCACGGGAGGGGGGAATAGCAAGGGGTGTGCCAAGTTCGTCGAGTCTCCTTTTTCTTGAAAGGGGCGCAAGAAACGGGGCGCCCTGATTTTATCGTTGCGTCTGTTGCGTCTCTCCCCGCTTGGGTTTTCTGGTTCCTGGAAGAAAAATTTTGAATTCCGGAAAGTGGGAGGGGAAGAGAGAAGAGAGGCCGGGGAGAGGAGTCGATCGTCGGTTTTATTCTGTGTTTGGGATACAGTGTATCTGAAACTCTTCGTTCTCATCCAAGATCACGCGTCGACAACGATAAAAGACGCGATCAGCCATCCGCTTTCAGCTTAGAAATTTAAAGCGGATGGCTGATCGCTGACCGCTTCTTCTCTAAATCGGCTAACGGATGTCGCGCCCGGTCCGTAAATTCAAGGTTCGAATCAGCCGGGCCAGATAGGTCCGTTGAAGCCCCAGCATCTCCGCCGCTTTGGTCTGATTGCCGCCGGTTTTGTGAAGGGCCTCTTGGATGACCGACCGTTTGTAGTGCTCCAGCGCGTCATGAAACGCCTGCGGTCCTCTGGCCAAAACCTTGGGGGCTTCATCCTCGGGCAAGATAATGTCGTCCGGGGTGATCACCTGATCTCGGTCCAAGACCACGGCCCGCTCGATGACATTTTTGAGCTGCCGGATGTTCCCCGGCCAGCTATAGTCGGTTAAGAGGGTGATCGCTTCCCGGGTCATCGCCGGTTTTTCTTTCTTACATTTTCTACTGAAGAAATTGAGAAAGTGATCGACCAGCAGAGGAAGATCGTCGAGGCGCTCCGAGAGGGGAGGAAGGACGAGGGAAATCACATGGAGACGATAGAAAAGATCGCTTCGGAATTTTCCGGAGGCGATCTCTTTTTTTAAATCGCGGTTCGTTGCGGAGATGACCCGCACATCGATCGGGATCGTGTCGCGCCCGCCGACGCGTTGAACTTCCCGCTCCTCCAGCACCCGAAGGAGCTTGGCCTGCATCGTCGGGGAGATCTCCCCGATCTCATCCAGGAAGAGGGTTCCCCCGCTGGCCGACTCAAAAATTCCTTTCTTTTGAGCGAGGGCCCCGGTGAACGCCCCTTTCTCATAGCCGAAAAGTTCGGCTTCCAGAAGGCTCTCGGAGAGGGCGGCGCAGTTGATGGCGTAGAATTTTTGATCCCGCCGAAGGCTGCACTGATGGATCGCCTTCGCAAAAAGCTCCTTCCCGGTCCCGGTTTCCCCGATAATGAGGATGGTCGAATCGACCGGAGCGATCCGCTCGATCTGCTCGAAGAGGATCTCCATCTTGGCGCTTTTGCCGATGATGCCGTGGAAGTCCGATTCCCGCTGGATCGCCCCCTTCAGCTCTTCATTGGCTTGCGCCAAGGCTTTATTCTCCATGGTAAAGCGGAGGATCTGGCGATGGGTTTCCCGCAGCTCGCGAATGTGATTGAAGAGGGGAGGGATCATCTCCGAGCGGGCCTGGATGACTTCGGGCGGCTCTTTTCGGGAGGGTTTCGATTTCCAAGTGAAACGATAGCGGGAGTAAGGGGCGTTGAAGAATTGTCCTCGTTGCAAGGTGTAGGTCAGCGAGCCGGCCTGGAGGGTTCCCCCTTGGACGATCTCATAGGCGTTGTTTCCCTTGTCGCAACGGTTGGGGTCGTCCTCCGCGTGGGAGGTGAGGACTTTGAGTCTCCCTTCCTCGGGATAGAGGATGAGTCCTTCGGTCTTCGCCGGGTTATCGGGCGAGGTGGAGAGGATTTCCGTCCGCAGGGAAACGGCCCGGGCGATAATAACCTCCTTTTTGGTTCCGCTTTCGACAACCGCGATTCGCCCCTCCCTTTTTTGGATCTGGTAGCCTCCGAATTCCCGGATGAGGTTCTGCAATTTGAGCTGAGAGACCTCCTCAATGCAACGGGCCTCCTCCACGACCTGAAAGAGCTTCGTGAGTCCCTCGTAATTTCCCCGGATAAATCCGAAGTTCCCGACGATCGGCTCCACATTGGACCCGAATTGGGAGAGCAGGATCGCCTCGGAGGGGTGGGGCTCGGACGGGGAGAGGCATTGCAGCTTGAAGTAGTTGGCAAAGCCGGTGGCCCAGAGATTGGAGCAGTAGAGCGCCTGCTCCATCTGATTTTGAAGCTTCGCGATGATCTCCAGGACGGAGGGGCCATAGCCCGCCTGGAAATAATCTTTGGCGGCCAGGTAGGTGATCTCTTTGGTTCCGGCGGCGTTTTCCGCAGCTTCGATTAAATCTTTGAGAATGTGATGCGGGACCCAGTTATTGTGGTCGGACAAAAACGCTTTCGGGTCGGCAATCGGATTGAGACGATTCTCGCCCGACAAAATTTCCCGGTAGTCGATGTCATTCCCTTTTCCGATTCGCTCCAGGTAAAGGATGAGCATCCGGGTGAGAAGGCAGGTGGTCCAGGGGGTCTCTTGGTCCATGGTCTATCCCCATTCGGTGATTCGCGGAAAAATACCTACGAAATACTTAAGGTATGTCGGCGTGAAACTAACCCAAAATGAAATCTTTGTCAACGAAATAAGATGCCGTTTGATTTCATCCGCGAGGAGATGCGGAGCGGCCCTTGAACGGTTCAGAGAAGAGCAGACCGATGCGGCTCAGCGGCCCTCTTCGCGCGGTGTCGGCCGGGATTCGGAGGGGGGAACGCCGGAAGGCCTGAGATCAAATTTCGAATCGCGGAATGCGGATTAAAATAGAAGATCGAATCCCCGGCATTGCTCGCTCTGCGCTCCGCAATTCGCAATCGGCCCTCCTTGTTATTCAGGGGGAGTTATGTTAAAGTCAGGCCGTTTTGGAAGTTCGCATTCAAATGAAAAGATCCCATCCGAGCAGATCGACCTCCGCTTTCGGC
>SCUR01000129.1 GCA_004297235.1 Candidatus Manganitrophaceae bacterium
CCGGGTAATGGGTTCTCTTTGAGTCGTTTAAGCCATTATAAAAGATGAGGAGGGGTGAAGGCAATCCTCTTTTTGACGCCTGCATTTTTATTTACAGGATAAGAGCCGGAATTTTCCTTCCCTTTGAACGGCTTGCGGATTGATCAAATCGGCCGAGCCTTTTACGACCGCTCGAGGATGCTGACGGTGATGTAGGTGCCGGTGCCGGCGTGGCTGTGGATCAATCCGCGTTTTGGGTTTTTGATCTGGAGCTTTCCGACGCCGAGGTGTTTCTTGATCGTTCCTTGTAATTGCCAGAAGGCGAAGACCGCCTGCATGAGGCCGGTCGCGCCGACCGGGTGACCGCAGGCGAGCAATCCGCCGCTCGGGTTGACCGGGAGGCGCCCCTGCTTCGGCAGGTTGAGGCCGTAGTCGATTCCCGGCATGAAGGGATTCCCCGCCTCGACAAAGGCTCCCCCTTCCCCGTATTTGCAGAGGCCGAGATCTTCATAGGTCTGGATCTCGGAGGAGGTGTAGGCGTCGTGCAGCTCGATGAAATCGAAATCGTCGATCGGGTTTTGAACCCCGGCCATCTCATACGCCTGTTTGGCCGCCGCGCGCCCGCCGCGGAAGGAGTGGACGCCGGGGTATTTGAGATTCCGGTAGTCGCTTGCTTTTTCATGCGGCAGAAGCAACACCTTTCCGTGGGGCCGGTCGGCCATCCGCATCGCGTCGCTTCCCGAGCCGACGCCGGTGATCTTCACCGGATCGGGACAAAGCTTCATGGCGACCTCTTCCGAGGCGAGGAGGCAGACGGCGGCGCCGTCCGACATGGTGCAGATGTCGAGCATCGTCAGCGGGGTGGCGACCATCTGGGAATTTCTCACGTCGGCCACCGTCAGCTTTTCGGGCCGCTGCGCGTACGGATTGTAGATTGCGTTGGCGTGATTTTTAATCGACACCATCGCCAGCTGCTCCGGCGTGGTTCCGAACTCGTGCATATGCCGACGGACCATCATGGCGTAATAGCCGGTGTAGAAACCGCCGACCGGGAAATCGAAGTTGGTGTCCGAAGCGAGCGCGATGAACTCGTTTCCCTTCCAGGTGTTTACCCGCGACATCGTCTCGAAACCGAAGGCAAGGCAGACATTCATCCGTCCCGAGGAGACCGCTTCCCAGGCGCTTTGAAAGCAGAGCCCGCCGGTCGCCCCTCCTCCCTCGATCCGCTTCGACGGCTTGGGGCAGAGGCCGAGATAGTCCTGGACCATGCTGGCCGCTTTCAATTGACGGGTGAAATGATCGGAGAAGTAGGAGCCGACGGCGCCGTCGATCATCTCCCGTTTTAATTTGGGGAGATTGTCCAGAGCGTAGTCGAACGCCTCTTTGACCATGTAGCGGAAATCTTTTTCGGGATTGGCCTTTTTGAATTTGGTGATTCCGCCGGTAATCATGTAGACGGGGCGCATCGGCATGACCTCTCGATTGGGTGGAAGGGATGAATCGGGATCAATCGTAGCGGAGGAGGGGGAAGCTGTCAAGATATAGTGAAGCGGAGTGCGGAATCGGAATGTGATCTAGAGTATTAGAGAAAGGTCTGGAGAGCTTATCTTTAACGCCTCACTTCTTACTCCTGACTCCTCACCGCCTTTCACACTTTCGTGTGTCGAATGATCTTCCCTTCCACCAGATAGACCACCATTTCGGCGATGTTGGTGGCGTGGTCGCCGATCCGCTCGATGTATTTTGAGACGAAGCTGATCCGGATCGCGCGGGTGATGGTGGCGGGATTCTCCGTCATATAGGAGAGGAGCTCGCGGAAGATCTGCTGGGTGAGATCATCGATAAATTCATCCTCCGCGCAGACCCTTCTGGCGAGGGTGGCGTCTTTGTTGACGAAGGCGTCGAGCGCCTCGCGGACCATCTTCTGAGCGGCTTCCGCCATCCGGGGCAGATCGATGTACGGTTTGAGGAGCGGCTCTTCGGCGAGCTCGATCGACCGCTCGCAAATGTCTTCGGCCAGATCGCTCATTCGCTCCAGGTCGGTGGTGATCTTCATGGCGGTGGTGATGAAGCGGAGGTCGCGGGCCGCCGGCTGGTAGAGGGCGAGCAGGCGAATGCAATCCTCGTCGATCTCGACGTCCATCGCATTGACGAGGTGGTCGTTCTGGATCGTCTGTTTTGCCAGCGCGGTATCCCGTTCGACGAGCGCTTTGATGGAAGCGGCGATCTGCGTTTCGACCAGCGCTCCCATCTTCAGAATTCTTTCCTTGAGCCGGGTCAGCTCTTCTTCAAAATGGCGGTGCATCTCTCTCCTTAAGAGGTTATTTCAATTCGACGGGCCTGCGCCCGATATGGGTTCAGTATTTCTTTTGGGATCAACCGAAGGGCCCACGTCACCAACATGAAAACGAGGATGAGATCGTCCGCCTGTCCGAGACCCAGGAGGAAATCGGGGATCAGGTCGAGCGGGAGCAAGAGGTATCCGAGGGCGAAGGTGAGGAACAGCTTGGCCCGGGTTGGGATGTGCGGGCTCTTCAGCACAAGCCGATAGATCTTCAGCGCCTGTTTTAAATATTGACCGATCCTCTTCAGCCGTTTCATGATTCTCCTTTCTCTCCCCGGATGAGGGAAACCGGCCGTTATCCGAATCGTCCGGTGATGTAATCTTCCGTCCGGGAATCTTTCGGATTGGTGAACATCCGGGAGGTCGGATCGAACTCCACCAACTCCCCCATCAGGAAAAAACCGGTGATGTCCGAGATCCGGGCGGCCTGCTGCATGTTATGGGTTACAATCACAATGGTATAACTTTCTTTCAATTCCCGCAACAACTCTTCGATTCGGCCGGTGGCGATCGGGTCGATGGCCGAGGTCGGCTCATCGAGCAGGAGCACTTCGGGCGCGACAGCGAGCGCCCGGGCGATGCAGAGCCGCTGCTGCTGCCCCCCGGAGAGGGAGAGGGCCGATTGAGGGAGCCGGTCCTTGACCTCCTCCCAGATCGCCGCCTTCTTGAGGCTTTCCTCGACGACGGTATCGATCTTTTCTTTGTTCTTGACCCCCTGAATCCGCAAGCCGTAAGCGATGTTTTCGTAGATGCTCTTTGGAAAAGGGTTCGGCTTCTGAAAGACCATCCCGATCTTTCTTCGGACGTCGATCACATCCATGCCCCGGGAGTAAATATCTTTCCCCTGATAGAGAATGCTCCCCTCCACGCGAAAGCCGGGGACCAGGTCATTCATCCGATTGAGACAGCGGACAAAGGTGCTCTTGCCGCAGCCGGAGGGGCCGATGACCGCCGTGACCGCTTTGGCCGGGATTTCCATGTTGACGTCCCGCAGCGCCTGTTTTTTTCCGTAAAAGACATTCAGTTTTTGAACGTGAAATGCGGCATCCATGGTTACCACCTAATTTTCTTTTGATAGCGGTGTCGGAGATAAACGGCGATCCCATTCATCACGAATGTGATGATTAAGAGGATAATGATTCCCGCCGCCGCGTTGATTGAAAAGGCCTTCTGGGGGCGCGAGACCCAATTGAAGACCTGGATCGGCAGCGCGGTGAAGGCGTCGAAGAGCCCTTGGGGGTGGATGAAGGGAGGCTCCAGCGAGACCGGCGGGGTCGGGACGAAGGCGACATAGGTCAAGGCCCCGATCGTGATCAGCGGAGCGGTTTCTCCGATCGCCCGCGACATGGCCAGGATCGTTCCGGTCAAAATCCCCGGCATCGCGGCCGGCAGGACCTGATGGCGAATCGTCTGCCACTTGCTCGCGCCGAGGGCGTAAGAGGCTTCTCGGATCGAAGCCGGAATGGCCCGGATCGATTCCCGGGAGGCGAGAATGACGATCGGGAGAACGAGGATCGCCAGGGTGGCCGCCCCGGCCAGGACACTTCTGCCCAGATTCAATCCGCGCACGAAAAGCCCCAGCCCCAACAGACCATAGATGATCGAGGGGACGCCGGCCAGATTCGCGATGTTGATTTCGATGAAGCCGGTGAGCCAGCTTTTCCGTCCGTACTCTTCAAGATAGGTGGCGGAGGCGACCCCGAGGGGGAAAGCGATGAGGGCCGTCAAGACCATCAGCCAGGCGGTGCCGACCCAGGCGGAGAGGATGCCGGCGTTCTCCGGTTTCCGAGAGGGATACTGGGTCAAGAAGTCCCAGCCGAGCCGTGGATATCCATCGATAAAGACGTCGATCAGCAAGACCAAGAGAACCGCCAGACCGACGGTCGTTGCGAAGAGGCCGAGGATGGAGAAGGCCCGATCGGCGAGTCGGCCGATCCGTTTATGATCGCTGATTTCAACGCGGATTGTCTCTTGCCCGTTCATTCGTAGACCTCCCTGAATCGCTTCCGAAGCGAATAGCTGATGATATTCAATAAAAAGGTCACGACAAAGAGGCTCATTCCCGCCGCAAAGATCGTCCGGTACTCGATCGTCCCGGCGGGGGTGTCTCCGAGGCTGACCTGAACGATGTAGGCGGTGACCGTCTCGACCGGAACGAAAGGATTGAGGGTCAATCTCGGCTGCAGGCCGGCGGCGACCGCCACGATCATCGTCTCCCCTACCGCGCGGGAGATGCCGAGAATAAACGAAGCGGCCACGCCGGAGAAGGCGGCGGGGAGAACGACGCGGAGGGCCACCTGAAGCCGGGTGGAGCCGAGGGCATATCCCCCTTCCCGCAATCCATTCGGAACGGCGTGCATGGCGTCTTCGCTGAGCGACGAGATAATCGGGATGATCATGATTCCCATGACGATGCCGGGACTCAAGGCGTTGAAACCGGAAAGATCGGGGATGATTTTTTGGAGCAGCGGCGTCACGAACAGAAGGGCGAAGTAACCATAGACGACGGTGGGGATCGCCGCCAGGATCTCTAAAAAGGGTTTGGCGGTCGTCCGGAGCCGATCGGAAGCATATTCGCTTAAATAAATGGCGCTGATCAATCCGATCGGTAGAGAGACCGCCATCGCAATGAGCGTCGTCAAGAAAGTTCCGGTAAAGAGGGGGAGGATGCCGAAATGTTTATCGGCAAAGAGGGGGGTCCATTCGGTGTCTGTCAGGAAGTCGAGAATAGAGACCTCGCCGAAAAATGAAACGGTTTCGAAGAGGAGCACCCCGATAATGCCGACGGTGATAAAAACGGATAAGAGGGCGCTCAAGAAGAGGGCCCCCTCGATCATCCACTCGCTGATTTTTTGGTAATCTCTCTGCGTCAGAGGTTATTTCCCTTCGCGCTGTAAAAGATCTTCGATGCCGACGCCGACCTGCGATTTTCCCCCGAAGACCGAGCCGGCGACCCGCTTCTGGAAACGCTGGAGCCCCAGCGCGTACGCCTTGTCGGGGAGGGCGACATATCCGACCTCTTTGGCGAGCGCCGCCCCGTTCTTAAGATAGAAATCGACGAAAGACTGCACTTCCGGCCTGTCGGCCGATTTCGTATTGACGTAGATGAAAATCGGCCGGGCGAGCGGCTGGTAGCTCCCCTTCACGATGTTGTCATACGTGGCGAGGACCGGTCCTTTTCCGTTGGCGTCGTTTTCATCGTCGATCGGCACCAGCTTGAGCCGGTCTTTGTTTTCCTCATAATAAGCGACCCCGAAGAAGCCGAG
>SCUR01000130.1 GCA_004297235.1 Candidatus Manganitrophaceae bacterium
CGATCGCGCACGGCAGATGGTCGGGGGCGAGCGGAGTCAACGCCTGAAGCGCGGCCGCCACCTCCGGCGTGATCAGGACCGGCCGGCTGAATCGGGTTCCTCCATGGACGAGTCGGTGGCCGACGGCGTCGAGATCCAGACGATCCAGATTCGGGGCCTCGCTTTGCAACCACGCCATCACTCTTTTCAGGGCGGCCTCGTGGTCCGGCAGAGGGGCGCGCTCTTCCATCAACCTTCTCCCATCGCCGTCCTCGACGTGGAATTCGGAGGCCCCCAGACCGATTCTCGCCATCCTTCCCGATTGCAGCAACATTTCGGAGGGTCCCATCCGGTAGAGCGAGAACCGAAGGCTCGAAGAGCCGCTGTTGATCGTCAAGATGCGGGTATAACCGTCGTCATCCATGATGTCTGACCGTCGCCTCCTCGTTTGATCGGCAATGCAGCGCGCTGCGGCGAGGCGCGGGGGATCTTTTTTAAGATCGCATCTTTTGAGATTTGAAATCAAGTGAGGGGAGCAGGCGCCCTTCTGGAAATGGTTCGGTCGGGGGTGCTATGATAAATCATCGTCAGTGAAATGCTCATTGTGATTGCGCGGCGTTCTTTCGGGCGCTTTTCGCTCGGAAGGGGCGCGCAGGGGAGAGAAGATGGACCGGCACAAAAAAATCGCCCCGTCGATTCTTGCCGCCGATTTCTCCTGCCTGTCGGAGGAGATTCGGGCGGTCGAGGCGGCGGGAGCCGATCTGATTCATGTCGATGTGATGGACGGCCGTTTTGTTCCGAACCTCTCCCTCGGACCGAGGATCGTGGAGGCGATTCGGCGGATGACCCGGCTTCCGCTCTATCTGCACCTGATGATCGAGCGTCCCGATTCCTTCATCGAACCATTCGTCCAAGCCGGGGCCGATTCAATCATCGTTCATGTCGAAGCGACACCCCACCTCCACCGGACGCTTCAGCAGATCAAACAGACGGGGGTCCGGACCGGCGTTGCGCTCAACCCGGCGACCCCCCTCTCCGCCGTGGAGGAGATCCTCGATGAGATCGACCTGCTGCTGGTGATGTCGGTGAACCCCGGCTTCAGCGGACAGCGCTTCATTCCGACGGTGATCAAAAAGATTCGGACCGCCCGAAGAAGGCTCGACGCCAAAGCCCGCCCCCCCCTCCTGGAGGTCGACGGCGGGCTCCGGATCGAAAATGTGAAGCCCCTCTCGGCGGCGGGGGTCGATCTCTTCGTTTCCGGATCGGCGATCTTCCGGAGCGGGGATTACAAGAAGGCCATCGCCGCGATGAGAGAGGCGATTGAGACCGGAGAGCGGGTCTGACTTTCGAGCCGGAGCGCGCATTGAAGATTCCACGCAGCAAGCTGCGCGGGGAATCTTCGATCCGAAAGGAGAAGGTCTCTATTTGTATTCGCGCGTCTAACCTCGCCGCAGGGGTGCAAGATGTCGAACCCCTACAGGAATGCGGCGCGCGTGCGTGTTCGAGGAGATGGGTCTGGAGGAGATGCAATGGAAGGAGTCGATCAAGATCTCGATCAACTTTGCATCAACACGATCCGGTTTCTTGCGGCCGATGCGGTGCAGAAGGCCGATTCGGGTCACCCCGGCACCCCGATGGGACTCGCCCCGCTCGGATATCTCCTCTGGACCCGTTTCTTAAAATACAATCCGAAGAATCCCGACTGGCCCGACCGGGATCGCTTTGTTCTCTCGGCGGGACACGCCTCGATGCTCCTCTACAGCCTGCTTTATTTGACCGGTTATGACCTTTCGCTGGAGGAGATCAAGCGATTTCGGCAGTGGGGGAGCAAGACGCCGGGCCATCCGGAGCAGGGCCACACCCCCGGCGTCGAGACAACGACCGGCCCGCTGGGGCAGGGATTCGCCAACGGGGTCGGGATGGCGATCGCCGAGCGCTTCCTGGCGGCGCGCTTCAATCGCCCCGGCCATTTTATCGTCGATCACCACACCTACGTCATCGCCAGCGACGGCGACATGATGGAGGGGATCGCATCGGAGGCGGCCTCGCTCGCCGGAAATCTCCGACTGGGAAAACTGATCTGCTTCTACGACGACAATCACATCACCATCGAAGGGAGCACCGACCTCGCCTTCTGCGAGAATGTGAAGCGGCGCTTCGAGGCCTACTGCTGGCAGGTGATCGCCGTTCACGACGATGGGAACGATCTCGCGGCGATGTCGGAGGCGATCCAAGCGGCCCAGGCCGAGACCGAGCGCCCCTCGCTGATCATCGTCCGAACCCACATCGGCTATGGAAGTCCCCACAAGCAGGATACCGCCGCGGCCCACGGCGAGCCGTTGGGGGAAGAGGAGGTGAAGCTGACCAAGCAGAACCTCGGCTGGCCGACCGAGCCTTCCTTCTATGTTCCCGATCCCGCGTTGGCGCATTATCGAAAGGCGATCGGGCGGGGGAAGGAGGCGGAGGCCGGGTGGCGGCGACGGTTCGAAGCCTATGCGTTGGAATATCCCGCACTGGCGGAGGAATGGCGGCGGGGGATGGACCGGACCCTCCCCGAAGGATGGGATGCCGCGATCGAGGAATACCGACCGGAAGGTCCCCTGGCGACCCGCCGGGCGTTCGGAGAGGTGCTCAATCGGACCGCCCCCCGCTTCTCGAACCTGATCGGCGGCTCGGCCGATCTGGCCCCCTCCACCGATACGACCCAGAAAGGGATGGGCGATTTTCTCGCCGATCACCCCGCCGGGCGCAACCTCCACTTCGGCGTCCGGGAGCATGGCATGGGGGGAATCCTCAACGGGATGGCCCTCCACCGCGGCGTGATTCCTTACGGCGGGACCTTTCTCATCTTCTCCGATTACATGAAAGGGTCGATTCGTCTGGCGGCGCTGATGAACCTCCCGGTCATTTATATCTTCACCCACGATAGCATCGGCCTAGGGGAGGACGGTCCGACGCATCAGCCGATCGAGCAGCTGGCCGGCCTGCGGGCGATTCCGAACCTGACGGTGATCCGCCCCGCCGACGCCACCGAAACCGCCGTCGCCTGGCGGGTGGCGATCGCGCGGCGGGAAGGGCCGGCGGCGCTGGTCCTGACGCGGCAGAAGATTCCCGTGATCGACCGGAACCGGACCGCCCCGGCCGAGGGGCTGGAGAGGGGGGGATACATCCTGGTCGAGACGCCGGGCCGCCGGCCCGAGCTGATCCTGATCGCCACCGGCTCGGAGGTCCATCTCGCGCTGGAGGCGGGTCGGGCGCTCGAAGCGGAAGGGGCCGCCGTCCGGGTCGTCAGCATGCCGAGTTGGAAGCTCTTCGAGCGGCAGCCGCTCACCTACCGAAACGGGGTGCTTCCTCCCGAGATCACGGCGCGGATCTCCATCGAGGCCGCTTCGCCATTCGGCTGGGAGCGGTATGTCGGGTCGGAGGGAATCATGATCGGCGTCGACCGGTTCGGGGCCTCCGCTCCCAGCGAGCGGGTAATGCGGGAGCTCGGATTCACGGTAGAGAATGTGGCGGCGCGCGCCCGGGCGCTTTTAAAGCGCCCCGAGGAGGCGAAGGCGAGAAGGAGGAGAGCATCATGAAGAGGAATCCGATTCAAGAGCTGCAGCGGCAGGGCCAGAGTCTCTGGCTCGATTATATTCGACGGGCCTTGATCACTTCCGGGGAGCTGCAGCGGCTGATTGACGAAGGGCTGACGGGGATGACCTCCAACCCGACGATCTTCGAGAAGGCGATCTCAGGGAGCGGCGATTACGACGCGCCGATGCAAGCGTTGATCGCGGAGGGGAAAGGGGCTCCGGAGATCATCGACGCTCTGACGATTCAAGACATCCGGATGGCGGCCGATCGCTTCCGCCCCGTCTATGACCGGACGCGCGGGGAGGATGGGTTCGTCTCGATCGAGCTGAACCCGAACCTCGCCGACCGAACCGAGGAGACGATCGCGGCGGCGAAGGAGCTCCACCCCCGGCTCGACCGACCGAATGTGATGATCAAGGTGCCGGCGACCGAAGCGGGGATCCCGGCGATCGAGGCGCTGACCGCCGAGGGGATTTCGATCAATGTCACCCTGATCTTCTCGATCGAACAGTATGAGAAGGTCGCGCGGGCCTACATCGCGGGGATGAAGCGGCGGCTCGAACGGGGCGAGCCGGTCGACTCGGTCCGCTCCGTCGCCTCCCTTTTCGTCAGCCGGCTCGATACGGCGGTCGACCGGCTCCTCGATGCGCGCATTCAGGGGGCCCAAACGGAAGCAGAGCGGGAGCGCTTAAGGGGATTGCTCGGCAAGGCCGGGATCGCCAATGCCAAAAGGGTCTACCAGAAATTCAAGGAGCTCTTTCAAGGGGAGGGTGCTGTCCCGCTCCAGCGTCTGCTCTTCGGAAGCACCGGCACCAAGAATCCGCACTACTCGGATGTTCTTTATGTGGAGGGGTTGATCGGGCCGAACACGATCAACACCGTCCCGCAGAAGACCCTCAACGCCTTCCGAGATCATGGGAGGGTGCGGCCGACGCTGGAGGAGGATCCGGAGGGGGCCCGCGCCACCCTCGAAACGCTGGCGACGCTCGGGATCGACCTCGCGCAGATTACTCAGGAGCTTCAGGAGAAGGGGGTGGCCGCGTTCGCCGACTCTTACGGAAAGCTGATCGACTGCGTTGCGGGGAAGGCTGAACGTCTGCGCAGCGGCCGGGCGGTTCGATTCTCCGCCGCCTTGGGGAGCGAGGCGGAGGGGGTCGAAGAGAGGTTGCGCGCCCTTGATCGGGAGAGGTTTCCAGAACGACTCTGGGCCAAGGACCCCTCGCTCTGGAAGGAAGATTTCGAGGTGGGGAAAAAGATCAAAAACCGCCTCGGCTGGCTGACGGTGACCGAACCGATGATGGCGCAGGCCGATCGGATCATGGCGTTCGCCCAATCGATCAAAGAGGCCGGCTTCACCCATGCCCTCCTCCTCGGGATGGGGGGGAGCAGCCTCTGCGCGGCGGTCTGCCGGGAGACCTTCGGGGTTGCGGCCGGTTTTCCCGATCTGAGGGTGCTCGACAGCACCGACCCGGCGACAATCCTCGATGCCGAGCGATCGGTCGATCTGGAGAAGACCCTTTTCATCGTCGCCAGCAAGTCGGGGACCACCCAGGAGGTCGATGCCCTTTACCGATACTTTTTCGAAAAGGTGAAGGGGCTTCGGCCCGATTCGGCTGGGGAGCGCTTCATCGCTATCACCGATCCGGGGACGCCGCTGGAGCGGCGGGCGAGGGAGGCCCGATTCCGGACGATCTTCCTGAATCCCCCCGACATCGGCGGCCGTTACTCGGCCCTCTCCTACTTCGGACTGGTGCCGGCGGCCCTGATCGGCGTCGATGTCCGGGCGCTTCTCGATCGCGCCGAGGAGAGGGTCCAAGCCTGCGCCTCCTGTCTCCCCGCCGGGGAGAATCCGGGGATCCGGCTCGGCGCGATCCTCGGCGCGCTTGGAAGTCGCGGACGGGACAAGGTCACCCTAATCTGCGACCCCGCCGTCGGAAGTTTCGGCGACTGGCTGGAGCAGCTCCTCGCGGAGAGCACCGGGAAGGAGGGGAAGGGGCTGGTGCCGGTGGAGGGGGAGGAGATCGGAGCGCCGGCCGTCTACGGCAAGGATCGGCTCTTTGTCTACCTGAGCGTCGAATCGGCCCTCGATCCGCGACTGGAACGCCAGGTTCAGACCCTCCAAGAGGCCGGCCATCCGGCGGTCCGGATTTCCCTTCGGGACCCCTCCGATCTGGCCCAGGAATTTTTCAGGTGGGAGGTCGCCACGGCGGCGGCAGGAGCCATCTTGGGGGTGAATCCCTTCGACGAGCCGAACGTCGCGGAGAGCAAAGAGAAGACCCGCGCGGTCTTGGAGGCGTTTGAGAAGCGCGGCCGCCTTCCGGCCAGGGCGACGGCGCGGGCGGTCGGCGGCCTCCGGATTGATGGTGATCCCAGGACCCTCTCCACGGTTTCTTCCGGCAGTCTCCTTTCCCATTTTCTGAATCAGGCCGGGCGGTCGGACTATGTGGCGATCATGGCCTATCTGGAGCGCTCCGACCGTCTCGATTCCCTGCTGCAGAGGCTTCGGACAACGATCCGCGACCGGACGCATCTTGCGACCACCCTGGGATACGGGCCGCGGTTTCTTCACTCGACCGGACAGCTCCACAAGGGGGGGCCTGACGAGGGGCGCTTCCTCCAGATCACCGCGGAGGATCGGGAGCTCCTTCCGATTCCGGGGGAGGCTTACAGCTTCTCGATCTTGAAGCAGGCCCAGGCGATGGGGGATTTCATGTCGCTTGTGGATCGAGGGCGGCCGATTTTAAGCGTCGACCTAGGCCGGGAGGTTGCGTCCGGTCTGCAGAAGCTGATCGATCTGATCGGCGGACAGCCGGCGATGAAAAAGGCGGTTTGACGCGACTGGTCGGAAGGCACTCGGAATGAACGGAACGTTCTGCCGCGAGAGGAGGGAAGCGATGGATCAAAGACAAGGGGACGAAGCCGGTCGGACGACCCTCGTCTCCGGCGGGGTGACTCTGCATGGGGTCTGCAAGGAGCCTTCTCCCGAACCGTGCGGCCTGGTGATCTTCGGTGCCTCCGGCGACCTCACGCGGCGCAAGTTGATCCCGGCCCTGTTCCATCTTTTCCAGGAAAAGCTTCTCCCCGATCGGTGGTATGTCATCGGGTCGGGGCGAACCGAGATGGAGGACGAAGGATTCCAAAAAATCGTGGCCGCCTCCCTCGACGCATTCTCAACGGCTTCCCGCTCCGACCCGGCGGAGCGGGACCGGTTCCTGCAACGGTTCCATTACCTTCCCGGAGACTCCCAGGACGACCGGTATTATCCCCGTCTGCGCGAGCGGCTGGCCCAGCTCGACCGGGCACACGCAACGGGGGGGAATCACCTCTTCTACCTGGCCACCCCGCCGACCCTCTATTCGGGGATCATCCGATGTCTGGGCGCCACGGGTCTGAACCGATCCCCCGAGGGGAGCGGTTGGACACGGATTATCATCGAAAAGCCGTTCGGGACCGATCTCGCCTCCGCTCAGGCCCTCAACCGGGAGGTGGGGCAGGTCTTCCAGGAAGAGCAGGTCTATCGGATCGATCACTTCCTCGGAAAAGAGACGGTCCAGAATATCCTCTTCTTTCGCTTCGCCAACACGATCTTTGAGCCGATCTGGAACCGGCGCTACGTCGATCATGTCCAGATCACGGCCGCTGAAAAGATCGGGATTGAGCGGCGGGCCGGCTACTACGAGCGGGCGGGGGCCTTGCGGGACATGTTTCAAAACCACCTCTTCCAGCTTCTCTGCCTCGCCGCGATGGAGCCGCCGGCGAGCTTCGAGGCGGAGCAGGTACAGGATGAAAAGGTGAAGGTGATCCGCTCGCTTCATCCCCTCTCCAGCGAAGAGGTCGACCGTTTCGCCGTCCGGGGGCAGTACGGGCCGGGGGGAGTCGACGGCGAACCGGCGGTCGGATACTGGAGCGAGCCGGGGGTGGCGCCCGATTCACGCGTCGAAACGTTCGCGGCGCTCAAGGTCTATATTGACAACTGGCGGTGGCAGGGGATTCCTTTCTACCTCCGCTCCGGAAAGCGGCTGACCGAAAAGGTGACCGAGATCGCCGTCGCGTTCAAACGGGTTCCCCATCTTCTCTTCAATCCGATCCTTTCGGAGGAGATCCGATCCAACACCCTTGTCTTAAGCGTGCAGCCGAGCGAGGGAATCTCTCTCGCCCTGCAGGCGAAACACCCCGGGCCGAAACTCTGCATGGATCGCGTCGCGATGGACTTCAACTACCGAGGCGCCTTCCGGGTGCCGTCGCCCGATGCGTATGAGCGATTGTTGCTCGATTGCCTGGCGGGAGATCGAATCCTCTTCTCGCGACGCGATTGGGTCGCGTTGTCCTGGTCGTTTCTGATGCCGATTTTGGATCGGTGGCGGGAGCCCCCCGCGGTCTCTTTCCCGAACTACGCGGCCGGAAGCGAGGGGCCCAAGGAGGCCGATGCGCTCATCGAACGGGACGGGCGGCGCTGGAGAGCGCTCTGAAGAAGTGATCGTCTTCCCCGATAGGGAGGAAATGGGGAGGGAGGCCGCCGCGGCTTTCGCCCGTTGGGCCTCGGAAGCGGTCCGCGGCGGCGGCCGCTTCGCGGCGGCCCTTTCGGGGGGCGCCACGCCGCGCCCCCTCTACCGCTCTTTGGCAGGTTCCCCTTTTCGAGAGGCGATCCCGTGGAAGGGGGTGCACCTCTTCTGGGGGGATGAGCGGTGTGTCCCGCCCGATCATCCCGACTCCAACTATCGGATGGCGTATGAGACATGGATCTCCAAGGTTCCAATCCCTCTGGAGAATGTCCATCGGATGAAGGGGGAGGAAGATCCGAAAGCGGCGGCCGATGAATACGAGGAGCAGCTGCGAGCCTTCTTCGGAAGCGCCGGATGGCCCGCGTTTGATCTGATCCTGCTCGGTGTCGGCGTGGATGGACATACCGCTTCGCTCTTTCCGGGTTCGTCTGTTTTAAACCAACAAAGGCGGTGGGTGGCCGCCCCGTATGTTGAGAAGCTGAAGACGCACCGACTGACCCTCACGCTGCCGGTCCTCAACCACGCCCGGCGGGTCCTCTTCCTGGCGGCGGGGGAAGAGAAGGCGGAGATCATGAAGACGATCCTCATAACCGATCCGGCAGAGGTGCCTCTTCCGGCCCGATTGATCGAGCCGCGTCACGGTCGACGGCTCTTTTTCCTCGATCAAACCGCCGCGGCATGGATGAACAGAAAAAGGGGGGATGACCGATGAAACGACGACAGATCATTGTGATCGGCAGCGACCATGCCGGCTTCGAGGTCAAACAGTTTGTGAAGCCGCTTTTGGAGAAGATGGGCTATCGGGTCGAGGATGTCGGGACCAACGATACCACCCCGGTCGATTATCCCGACTACGCCGAGAAAGTGGCGCTGGAGGTCCTGAAAGGGAACGGCCGGAAGGGAATCCTGGCCTGCGGGACCGGCATCGGCGCCTCGATCGCGGCCAACAAGATTCCCGGAATCCGGGCGGGCCTGGCCTGTAATGTCGACGACGCCCGGCTGAGCCGGGAGCACAATGACGCCAATCTCCTTGTCTTGTGGGGATGGGGGTTCGACAAGGCGCAGGTTTCCAAGATCGTCCGGACCTGGCTTCAGACCCGCTTCCAGGGGGGGCGGCATCGGCGACGGGTGAACAAGATCGCGGAGATCGAGAAGGAGTATCGATCCGAGCCTGTTTCGAGAGCGGCATGATCATTTTGGCGGGGGACATCGGCGGAACCAAGACCTTCCTGGCGCGCTTTGTCTGCGAAGGGGAGGCGATGCGTCCGGTCGCGGAGGCGGCCTTTCCGAGTCGCCATTATCCCGATATTGAAGCGGTGTTGCAGGAATTTCTCAGAGAGCGGGAGGCGCCCGTTCAGCGGGCCTGTTTCGGGGTGGCGGGGCCGGTTCTCGACGGGCGGTGTGAGACGACAAACCTTCCCTGGATCGTCGACGCCCGTCGGATCGGCCAAGATTTCGGCGTTCCTTCCGTGGCGCTCCTGAACGACCTGGAAGCGACCGGCTATGGCATCCCTGCGCTTGCGGAGCAAGACCAATTTATTCTCAATCCGGGTCAGGAGCAGGCGCGGACTGTCACGGGGGCCCGCGGGAACAGAGCGATCATTGCGGCGGGGACCGGATTGGGAGAGGTTCTCCTTTTCTGGGATGGTTTCCAATACAGACCCTCGGCCTCCGAAGGAGGCCACTGCGATTTCGCTCCGAGCGGTCCCCTTCAGGCGCAGCTCCTCGACGCTCTGTGGAAGCGCTATCCGCATGTGAGCGTGGAGCGGGTCCTCTCCGGCCCCGGTCTGATGAACATCTATCACTTCTTGAAGGAGACGGGAGCAGGGGAGGAGCCGTCCTGGCTGACCGAACGGTTGGCCGCCGCCGAGGAGCCGGCGGCCGTGGTCTCGGAAACGGCGCTCGCCGGAAAGGCCGATCTCTGCGTGAAAGCGCTCGATCTTTTTGTCTCGGTGTACGGGGCCGAGGCGGGAAATCTGGTGCTGAAGACGCTCGCCACCGGCGGGATCTACCTCGCAGGGGGGATCGCGCCGAAGATTTTGGAGAAACTTCGCGATGGGACTTTCATGAAGGCGTTTCTCGACAAAGGGCGCTTCTCTCCCTTGATGGAACAGATTCCGGTCCGGGTTATTCTCAACGAGAGAGCTGCCCTGCTGGGGGCGGCACGGTACGCCTGTTTTCGGGACGAAAAAAGGTCAGGATAGTTCACTCTCAGAAAAAGGAGAGAGACGATGTCGCATAATCGCTATCTGATTGTCGGCGGCGGGATGACCGCCGATGCCGCCGTCCGGGGGATTCGCCAGGTCGATCCCGACGGTTCGATCGGGCTGATCAGCAGGGAGGCCGATCCCCCTTACGATCGCCCGCCTCTGACGAAGGGGCTCTGGAAGGGAAAGCCGCTGGAGAGCATCTGGCGGAAGACCCAAGCGGCCGGGGCCGATCTTCATACGGGGCGGACCGTTCAGGCGCTCGACGTAGAACAGAGGCGGGTGACCGACGATCAAGGGGTCGACTACACTTACGAGAAGCTGCTGCTTGCGACCGGCGGGACCCCCCGGCGGCTGCCGTTCGGCGACGAGGCGATCCTCTACTATCGGACGGTGGCGGATTACCGTCGGCTTCGGGAGATGGCCGATCGGGGCCGGCGGTTCGCCGTGATCGGCGGCGGGTTCATCGGTTCTGAGATCGCGGCGGCCCTGGCGATGAACGGGAAAGAGGTGGTGATGCTCTTCCCCGAGGAGGGGATCGGGTCCCGGATGTTCCCCCGCGATCTGTCGCGGTTCCTCAACGCCGTCTACCGGAAGAAGGGGGTGGCGGTGCTGCCGGAGACGACGGCGGTGGGGTTTGCGCCGCGGGGGGAGCAATGGGAGTTGGGGATCAAAGATGCCGAAGGGCCGCGCGAGATCGTGGTCGACGGGATCGTGGCCGGGATCGGCATCGAGCCCAACACCCGGTTGGCGGAGGGGGCCGGCCTGACGATCGAGAACGGAATTGTGGTCGATGAATATCTTCGGACCAGCCGGCCCGACATCTACGCCGCAGGCGATGCCGTCTCATTCTTCAATCCGGCTCTTGGGAGGCGTCTGCGGGTGGAGCACGAGGACAACGCCAACACGATGGGAAGGCTGGCCGGGCGCAACATGGCCGGCCGCGCCGAGCGCTATGATCATCTTCCCTTCTTCTACTCCGACCTGTTCGAGTGGGGCTACGAGGCGGTCGGCGATCTGAACCCGCGGCTTGATCTCATCGCCGATTGGGAGACGCCGAACCAAAAAGGGGTGGTCTACTATCTTCACGAGGGGCGGGTCCGAGGGGTGCTGTTGTGGAATGTCTGGGGCCAGGTCGAGGCGGCGCGCCGCCTGATCGCCGAGCCGGGTCCGTTCCGGCCGGAAGCGCTCAAGGGGCGGCTGCCGGAGGCGGCTTGACCCGATCAATCATTCACGGATGATTCACATTCCTTGAGGGTGGAAATGATTGGCGTGGAGCGTGTCTACGATCGGTCGACAGGGAAGGGGGGCGCCCGTTTTCTGGTGGAACGGCTCTGGCCGAGAGGAATTAAAAAAGAGTCTCTTCAAATGGACGGTTGGCTTAAAGAGGTCGCTCCCAGCGATGCGCTGCGGCGTTGGTTCGGCCACGATCCGAAAAAGTGGCGGGAGTTCCGGTGTCGCTACTTTGCCGAGCTGGACAAAAAGCCGGAGGCCTGGCGGCCGCTTCTGGAACGGTCGCGTCGTGAGAAGATCACATTGCTCTACAGCGCCCGTGATACGGAGCACAATAATGCCCTTGCTCTAAAAGAGTACCTGGAGGTTCTTCTGAAAAAGAAATCGGCCTGACCCTTGCCGCAGCGGCGACGTCGATTTCGGCAAGAAGGAGTGGAAAGGAGTGGCCTCATGGAAGAGGTGACGAGAAGAAGTTTCTTTGGAAAGGCGATCGCCGCGATTGCGGGGATGATCGCGCTCGGATGGGGGATTCCTCTCCTGGGATATGCACTCCTTCCGGCATTCCGGCGCCGGCGGGAGTCTTGGTCGGAGGCGGGTCCGGTCGACAAACTGGAGGTCGATCGTCCCAAAGAATTGGAAATGGTTCTCTCCCTGAAAAACGGGTGGATGGAGACCCACTCGGTTCAGTCGATCTGGGCCTTTCGGAAACCGGACGGCGAGGTGGTGGTCTACTCCCCGATCTGTCCCCACCTGGGATGCGCCTACCGATGGGTGGACGCGGAGCATGTCTTTCACTGCCCCTGCCACGGCAGCGTCTTTGCCCTCTCCGGAAAAGTGCTGGCCGGCCCCGCCCCTCGGCCGCTGGATACTCTTCCGGAGAAGGTGGAGAACGGCCGGCTCTATGTCCTCTATGAGGAATTCAAGACCGGAATTCCGAGGAAGGAGGTGATCTGATGAGGCGGCTTTTCCGATGGCTTTCCGACCGGCTGAATTTGGGGCCGCTGCTTCACCACCTGCTGGATGAGCCGATCCCGGGCGGGGCGAGCTGGATCTATGTCTTCGGGAGCGTCACCCTTTTTCTCTTCGTCCAGCAAGCGGTCACCGGCACCTTCCTCGCCTTCTACTACGCCCCCACTCCAGATCATGCTTACGACAGCATCAAATTCATCCAGCAGGGGGTCCCCTTCGGTGCGTTGATCCGAGGAATTCACCACTGGGGGGCAAGCGCGATGATGATCGCGATCGGCCTCCACATGCTGCAGGTCTATCTCTACGGGGCCTACAAGCCGCCGCGGGAGCCGATGTGGCTCGTCGGCGTCTTTCTCCTGATCTTAACGTTGACCTTCGGGTTTACCGGCTATCTCCTTCCCTGGGACCAGACGGCCTACTGGGCCACCCAGGTCGGGATCAACATCATCGGAACCGTTCCCTGGATCGGGGGGGCGCTGGCGAAGATTGCGCGGGTCGGGTCCGATTTGAACGCGTTGACCCTCAGCCGCTTTTTCGCCCTCCACACCCTCATCCTCCCCTGGCTGATTGTGGCTCTGATCGCGGCGCATCTCTTCATTCTCCGGAGGGTCGGCGCGGCGGGTCCTTGGGAGGAGGCGCGCGCCGAGCGTTTCTCCGAGCCGTTTTATCCCAAGCAGGTTTTTATCGATGCCGTGGCGATGGGGGCGGTCTTCCTCGGCGTCGCGGGGGCGGCCCTTCTCTCGCCCGCGCCTCTGACCGATCGGGCCAATCCGGCCGACGCCACCTTTCGGCCGGTCCCGGAATGGTATTTTCTCTTTTTTTATCAACTCCTCAAATATACGAAGGGGGCGTGGGAGACGGCGGCGACCTTTGTCCTGCCGCTCCTCTTCTTTGGACTTCTCTTTGCCCTTCCCTTCCTGGGGCGCAACCGGGAGCGGGCGCCGGCCCGGCGCCCTATCGCAATCGGGATCGGGGCGCTCTTCTTGGTTTTTGTCTTCACCCTGCTGGGGACCGCGCTCAAGCAGACCGCCGCGATTCCGGTGACCGATCCGGCGGTCGAACGGGGAAGGGCGCTCTATGCCAAGCTCGGCTGCGCCGGGTGTCACCGGATCCACGGCGTGGGGGCTGAGGTGGGGCCGGACCTCTCCTACGTGGGGGATCAGCGGGATCGCGCCTGGCTGATCGCCCATTTCAAAGATCCGCAGAAGATGTCGCCCGGCTCCATCATGCCGGCGTTCCATCTGCCCGAGCCGGAGCTGGAAGATTTGACGGCATACATGCTGAGTCTGAAAAAAGGATAGAACCCCTTGATGGAAGAGAACGATTCCCCCCCGGGCCGGCCCGGGATCCCGCCGCGATGGACCTCCAGCTCCAAGACCGGCGTCGGCACGGCGCTTCAACATGCCAGCCTCGTCTGGTTCACGCTCAGCCACGGGATTATCAACGAGGTCTACTATCCCCGCGTCGACCTGGCCTGCATCCGGGACTTCGGGTTGATCGTCACCGGCGGCTCTGCCTTCTTCTCGGAGGAGAAGCGTCACACCCGCTCCCAGGTGGTCTCTGTCGCCGACGGCGTGCCGGCGTACCGGCTGATCAACACCTGCCTTCAGGGACGTTACCGGATTGAGAAGGAGATCGTGGCCGATCCCCGGCGGGATGCGCTTCTGCAGCGGGTCCGCTTCGTCCCGCTGCAAGGGGCGCTCGCCGATTATCGTCTCTATGCGCTCCTAGCCCCTCATCTTGGGAATCGGGGGAGCGGCAACACCGCCTGGGTCGGCGATTACAAAGGGGTGCCGATGCTCTTCGCCGCGCGGGGCGGGAACGGCTTGGCGCTTGCCTGCTCCGCTCCTTGGGGCGCGCGCTCCGTCGGTTTCGTCGGGTTCTCGGACGGCTGGCAAGATTTGACGCGCCACAAGGAGATGGCCTGGCGCTATCGGCGGGCCGAAAGCGGCAACGTCGCCTTGACAGGCGAGGTCGATCTGAAGAGCGCCGGGGGAGAATTCGTTCTGGCGCTGGGGTTCGGGGGAGACGCCGCCGAGGCGGGTCATCGCGCCCTCGCCGGCCTGTTGGACGGATTCGAGGCAGCCCGGAACAGATATGTGCAGACGTGGGGAGGCTGGCAGCGCGCTCTCCTCCCGATGGAGAAGCGAGGGGAGGGGGACCTCTATCGGATCAGCGCGGCGGTCCTCCGGGTCCATGAGGGGAAACATTTTCCCGGAGGGCTGATCGCCAGCCTCTCCATCCCCTGGGGCTTTGCCAAGGGGGATGACGACCTGGGAGGATATCACCTGGTTTGGCCGCGAGACCTGGTGGAAGCGGCCGGGGCGCTACTCGCCGCCGGGGCGCAAGAAGATGTGGTCCGGACGCTTCACTACCTTCAGGTCACGCAGGAGGCCGACGGCCATTGGCCCCAAAACATGTGGCTGGAAGGATCTCCATTCTGGAGCGGGGTGCAGATGGACGAGAGCGCCTTCCCCCTTCTGCTGGTCGACCTGGCCCGTCGGGAGGGGGCTTTGAAGGTCGACGAACTGACCCACCTCTGGCCGATGGTCCGCCGGGCGGCCGGTTTTATCGTTCGAAACGGCCCGGTCACGCAACAGGATCGCTGGGAGGAAGATCCCGGCTATTCCCCCTTCACACTGGCGGTCGAAATCGCGGGATTGCTGGCCGCCGCCGATCTGGCCGATCTCAACGGAGAGCCGAAGATCGCCGCATACCTCCGGGAGACCGCCGACGCCTGGAACGCCGACATCGAGCGTTGGACCTATGTCGCCGATACCGACCTCGCCCTGCAGATCGGTGTGGAGGGCTATTACGTCCGGATCACCGCGCCGGAGGAGGCGGAGGCCGCCTCGCCGTTGCATGGCTTTGTGCCGATCAAAAATCGCCCTCCGGGCCAGAGCCTCGGATATGCCGATCAGGTCGTCAGTCCAGACGCGCTGGCGCTGGTGCGATTTGGCCTCAGGGCGCCGGACGACCCGCGCATCCTCAACACGCTGATGGCGATCGACGCTCTCCTGAAAGTCGAAACCCCCTTTGGACCGGCCTGGCGCCGCTACAACGGAGACGGCTATGGAGAACACAAAGAGGGAGCGCCCTTCGACGGCACGGGGGTGGGGAGGGTCTGGCCGCTGCTCACCGGCGAGCGGGCCCATTACGCGCTGGCGGCAGGGAGAGGGGAGGAGGCGGAGCACTTACTGCGGGCGATGGAGGGGTTCGCCAATGAAGGGGGAATGATTCCCGAGCAGATCTGGGACGGCCCCGACCTTCCCCTGCGGGAACTTTTCTTCGGGAGACCGTCCGGATCGGCCATGCCGCTGGTCTGGGCCCACGCAGAGTACATCAAGTTGCGTCGCTCTCTTCGCGACGGCCATGTTTTCGATACGCCGACCCAGACGGTCCAGCGATATCTTGTCGGGCGGACCGGCTCCCCTTATGCGGTCTGGCGCTTTAATCACAAGCGGCGCACGGTCCCGGCCGGCAAGACGCTGCGCATTGAGGTCCTGGCCCCGGCCCTGATCCGCTGGAGCGCCGACGGATGGAAGCGCGTTCATGATACCAGAACGGAGGAGACGGGATTGGGGATCTATCGGGCCGATCTCCCGATCCAGACACTCTCTTCCGGCGAGGTGATTCACCTTACTTTCTATTGGCCCGAAGTCGGACGGTGGGAGAATTTCAATTTTGCTGTTGCGATCGAGTAAAGGAGAGATCTCTTCTCTCAGTCTGAGGCATCGTAAACAGAAGACATGTAAGCGTGGCGACAGCCGCATCGAATAGATGCGTGTGATCATTAAGGATCTATCACCGGATCGGGGGATGTTTTTAGGTCTGATCGAATCTATTTTCTTTCCAGTAATGACATCGCCCCCCCCTTTAGGGATCTGTCATGGAAGGGTTGACCAACCACGTCCTGCTCTCCCGCCTGCAATTTGCCATGACGGCGCTCTTTCACATTCTCTGGCCGGTGCTGTCGATCGGCCTGTCCATTTTTTTGCTGGCGATGGAAGCGCTGTGGCTGAAGAGTGGCGATGCCGACTACTACCGGCATGCCCGGTTCTGGGCCAAACTCTTTCTGCTCAACTTCGCCGTCGGCGTGGTAACCGGTTTGCCGCTGGAGTTCGAGTTCGGCACGAACTGGG
>SCUR01000131.1 GCA_004297235.1 Candidatus Manganitrophaceae bacterium
GCGAAGCATCTTTTCTGCGCCGAACCGATTCGTAAGCGACCGGGCGGCCCTCCAACACGGCCTGAACGGCGTTTTCCGTCTCTTTCTTACGATCGGGAGGGATGATGAGATCATAGATCGATCGGCCGAGGGCCTCCTCGCGCGCAAAGCCGAAAATAATCTCGGCGCCCCTATTCCACGAGAAGATTTCACCCTTCTGAGACATCGTGATGATCGCGTCCGGCGATGCTTCCAAGATCTCTTCGGGGGACGGATTTTTATCCGATTCGGGTCGGTTTTTCATCGGTCCTCACCTCGGCGGAAACGTCACACGTCTTGTGATGAGATAATTTAATTTCTTCATCGGGCATGATGGACCATAGGCCGTCCCCCTACAATCGGGGCTTCTCCGGTTTGAACGAGAGAGATACCTGAGAGAAGTGGGAAACCCCTCATACAGGCCGTGAAAGAGACCCGGACGCTGCGCGAGGCTTTGGGATCTCCGATTGATCCGACACGCTACTTTCTGACCACTACCACTTTTCCCTCCATCCCCAATGTGCGGTGATTATCCAAAAGGCAGTAATAGTCGAATCCTCCGCTTTTGAACGGGACAAAGGTGATCGTCGTCTTTTTTCCTTTTTCCGAGACGGTTTCCGACAGGATATGAAAATTGGGAATCGCGATGTGGTGATTCAAATTATCCCCGTTGATCAGGGTGATCTCCACCACGTCCCACTCGTTGACAAAGAGATCGGGGTTCACCCTCCCCTGAATCTTGCCCCCGGCGCCGACGAAGAGACGCTTCTCTCCTTTCATCTCCGAAGTAAGGGTATAAGAAACGACGGGATGGTCCGGCCCGGTCGCACGGGCGCCGGCGGTGATCAGAAAAAATAAAATCCCGAACAGAGAGAGACTCCATATCCGCGTTTTCGCCATTTTTTCTCCTCCTTCATTGTGACCGGCCTCCTTTAAGCCACATCTCGTAGAGCGACAGAACGATTTGCAGGGCGAGCGAGAGCCCCATCAGCAGTCCGCCGATAATGACCGCGTAGGCGAAAAGCGGCTGCAGCTTGGTAAACCACCAGGAGCCGATGTCGACCCATATCGCCAAAAAAGGGATCGCCACCAAGAGGGCCCGCCACCGGGGGTTCACCTCGCTGAAAACGAAGATCCCGCTGGTGAACATAAAGATAAAGCTGATTCCGAACAGGTGGATGTGGGAGACGCGCACCAGGCTTTTGATCGACTGGCCCAGGTCGATCTGCGTATAGGCCGATACCTCTTCATACGTCGTCAGAGGCGGGAGCGGCATGCCCGATTCCTTGCTGTGGCAGCCGGCGCACTGATTGGTAAAAATAGGCTGCACGGAAGGGAAATCGGCCTCGGTCGCTCCCTTGCGGATCCATGCTACGACCTCTTTTTTTTGAGCCGGCGAGAGATTGTCTCCCATCGCCCCCTCCAGGGCCCCTTCCAGTCGAGTGCCCCCCCGCTGGCCGTAGTATTTGATGATCACCGCCCGGACCATCCCGGTCCCTTTTTTGGAATGCGGCTCGATGTCGATCAGAAAAAGATAGAGGACCGCCATCAGATAGCCGATCCCGATGCTCAGCAGAAAGCAGGTGAACAGGACTTTTACGGGGAACGAAGCGGTCCGCAACGTCATTTTATCTCCTCCTCACGACAGGCCGGTCCCCGCCGGAGAGATCAGAAACGATACCCAACCGCGAAGCTCACTATCTGGGCGGTGTAATCGCGGATCTGAGCGCCCAGATAGACGCTGGTTCCCGCGCTTGCATCGACGTCGCCCATAAAGGGCTGTATCTCGTCGGTCCGAAAATCGGTGATGTTGAACTTTTCAAGAATATATCGCACTCTCCAAAACAGCGCCGGGGTCACAGAATAGCGAAGCGCCGCCTCCAGCCGCTGAAGCCGCTCGATGATCTCGGGGAAGTCCACCGCCGTCGCGGAGCTGTTCTGGGCCGCCGTGCCCCCGGCGGGGGGGACCGGGTTGGCGGCGCGCATCGACCCCGCCGCCCGGGAGGCGTTCCAAGAAAGATCGAGATCGACTTTGGACTCGACCAAAACGACATTCACCGCAAGGCCGACGGTGTCGACTTTGTCCTCATTTTCGGCCACCCAATCATACGTCGGATTCTCGAGTTGCGAGGGAGGGGTTCGATACCGAGCGCGCTGCAGCGCGTCGAAGACTTCCCGCATGTAACTGGCGTAGAAGGTGATCCCCGGCGCGACGGGACTCCAGGAGAGATCGAGCCCGGCGGCCCAGTTCCGATCCTCCTGAAGACCGAAGGCCGAATTCTTGTAGTCGTCTTTTCGATAGCTGACCGAGGGGGTGAACGAGAGGGTCTCCTTCGGGCTGATTTGCGCCAGAAGATCGACCCGGCTGCGGTCTCGATCGGCCTCGTCATATTTGCGAAGCAGAAGATGCTGGGCCTGCGACGTGTCCAACCCTTCGACGTCGACCTCGGTGTGCGCCAGGTGGGCGAACGGATCGTAGTCGCCGTTGCGCCGCCACGATCGGGAGTAGGAGGTGCGCAGCAGAAGCCCATCGATCGGGGTATAGTCGAACGATACCTTGGGGGTGTGCTCGTTCGTGGTCGGCGCCTCCCGGTGGCGATCGTCCCGGTTCCAACGGGTCCAGTCATAACCGACGCCGAGCGAGAGCGAGGAGACCCACCGCCAGTCGGCCGCGGCCCCGGCGTTCTCTTTCGTGTAGTTGATACTGGAGCTCCGAACCTCCTCGTCGAGCACCGAGAGATCGGTCCGCACCTGGGCCGGGAAGATCCATTCCGGGGTTTTGTTGTTGAAGCCGTAGAAACGATAATAACTTTTCAACCCGACACTTTGGATCGGACGGCTGGTCAACCGGAGTGAGGCGGTCCAGATGTCGACCTCGCCGTCGAGGCTGTTCGCCGGAAGGACCAGCACCGGGTCGGAGAGGGCCGTGTTGATGGTATGCGGAATAAAACTCTCGTCCTGCATCCGCCGGCTGTAGGAAAGCGTTCCGGAGAGGCGGCTGCGCCGCGGCAGGCTGACCGCGCCGGCAAGATGAAGCGTGTGGGCCACATTGTCCGGGGGGAGGTCCAACCGGCCGCGGCTCGGCGCGCCGGCGGCGTCGGTGGCGCTGAGAGGATTATCCCAGACCAGGACATCCGCGTCGTTTTGAAAAAGGGAAAGATCGTAGCCGATCTGAAGCTGCCAGTTTTCCCGTGTCAGGTCGGCCGTCAACTTCAAATCGTCGATCCGCTGGTCGATCGGCTCCGGAAGCTCCACCTGATTCGTAAAGAGGAAGGTGGTCCCGATCGGCCGCTCCCCGTGCTTGTAAATTACGGTATATTCCGCTTGCAGGTGGAGCTGGGGATACGGCGACGCCGCCCAGAGAAAGCGCGCGGTGTCCCAACGGCTCTTCAGATCGATCGGCGGGGCGGCGGCGAGAAAGCTCCGAAGAATGTCGGGCCGGGCGGCGGGGGCGGCCCCTTCCAGGGTCGTCTGGAGCAGATCGGGAAGCTCGAAGATGCCGGGAGAGGTCTCCACGAAGGGGCTGCGGCCGGTGTTGCTGTAAGTGTGCGGGGTCTGGTCCCATTCGAACTCAAAGAGGCTTCGGCCGGGACGCCCGCCCCATAAAAGAATGTTCTGATCTTCCTCGCCGATCTCCCGCGCTCTTAATTCCAAAAAATAATTTTCATCGGCGCGGTCGATCCGCAGATGAAGATTTTCCAAGAACGGCCCGGCGGGGACCTCCCGGTACTCCTCGAACTTTCCGCGGTCTTCCTCGGAAGGGCGATCGATAAAAACCCGTCCCCCTACTTCCACCTCGCCGCTCAATCGGATTTTTTCTTCCTCCGTCTCGGCGGAGACCGCATTCGCGAGGAGAAGAAGCGCCGTGATCAGAAGGTAGCCCAAAGAAAATCGAATTCGATCGTTCATCTTCTTCCCTCCTAGCGTTGGTAGGCCCGGCCTGACGGATGGTTGCTCCCGTGGATCATGCTGTGACAGTTCGTGCAGGAACTGTTGTAAACAAATCGCGTCGCCGGGTTATGCGGCTGGGTCGGGTGCCGCGTCTCCATGTGGCATTTCTGACAGAGTCTCGGTTTGGCGGTGATCAGCATCGCCTCATGATTGGAGCCGTGGGGCTCATGGCAATTGGCGCAATTCTCCATCGCCGGCGGATGCTCCCAGAGGAACGGTCCGCGCTTCTCGGCGTGGCAGGAGTAGCACAACTCGTTCACCGAGTTGGCCTTGAGCAGCGCGTCGCCGACCGTTCCGTGCGGGTTATGGCAGCTCGAGCAGGTCATCTTCCCCTCCCGCAGCGGCATGTGGGAGAAGCGCATCTGCTGGGCCTTGCGTTGGAGATGGCATTGACCGCAGGTTTCGATCTGGGTCGGCTTGACCAGCTGATACCGCTCCGAATGATTCTCCATCACCCGATGGCACGCCGTACAGGCCAGACCGCGCGCCTCATGAACGCTCCCCTGCCAATGAAGCCGCGCCGCCTTCTGATGGCATCCGAGACAGACCGAATTGCGCCGGTCGACCGGCGTGGGATCTTTTTTCGAAAAGGTGATCAGCCCTTCATAGGATTCGCCCGAGGATTCGGCGTGAAGCTTTCCGGGCCCGTGGCAGCTTTCACATCCTTGGGCCTCTTTCTCGTTCCGGGGATGCTTGAGGAAGAGCTTGCCCATGGTCGTCGTCGCAAAACGCGCGTACTGTTTCTCATGACAGACCCGGCATGTTTCCGATCCGACGAATCCGGAAGGACCCGGCGGAGAGGCCGTCTCCTCCGCCGCGGCAAAAACATGGCCGTTCAGCGCCAGGACCGCCCAGACGAGCAGGCCCATCACCCCTCCCACCACCGTAACGAGCAGGAACCGACCTCTTCCTTCCACCTGGACACCTCCTGTCTGCTGTTTTAAATGCAAAGGGTCAAAAGACGCCGCAACCTCGATCGATCATCGGGCTATTTTTTTAAGGACAACAGGTAGTCGACCAAGAGAGTGATCTCTTCCTCGCTCCCCTTGACCGGCATCATCTTCGCCCCCGGCACAACCCCTTTTGGATTTTTGAGGAACGTCGTCAGCCAGTCCCGATCCCGCTTCTCTCCCTCGTCTGTCAGCTCGGGCCCCATCTTCCCTCCCTTTCCCGCGACGCGATGGCAAAGCCCGCACTTCTTCTCTTCATAAAGCTTTTTCCCCTTCTCCGCTTCCGACGCAAAAGCCGGAAAAAAACCGTCAAATGTGACGTTGAAAACGAATAGAGGACCCAAAACAAGAACGGCCGCACCTTTCATCATCGACACTTCTCCTTTCGATCTGCTTTCCATTTCACCCTTCCCACGCCGCGCTACCGTGACGTTTTCATTCGATCCGTCCGGCTTGGGTTGAAACCCCAGGAGGAATCCGACAGCCAGCGGGTCAGCTCTTGCACGGGAAGCGGCCGGCTGATGAAGTAGCCCTGGGCGGCATCACACCCCATCTCCGTCAGCCGCTCTAAAATCTCCTCCGTTTCAACCCCTTCCGCCACAACTTTTAAACCCAAGTTATGCGCCAGCTCGATGGTGGAGTGGACGATCTTCATGTCCCCTTCGTTCTGGACCATGTGCATCACAAACGATTTGTCTATTTTGATTTGGTCCACCGGCAGTTTTTGCAGATAACCGAGGGAGGAGTAGCCGACGCCGAAGTCGTCGATCGAGAATCGGATCCCGATCGCATGAAGCTTGTCGAGCGTCTTCTGCGCGCGGGCCGGATCGGTCATGACGGCGCTTTCGGTGATCTCGAACTGGATCGACTCCGGCGGGACCTCACTGGCGGAGAGCAACCCCGTGAGCGTCTCGGGAAGGGTCGGGTCGAGCAGGTTCCGCGCCGAGAGATTGACCGATACGACGATCTGGAGTCCGGCCCGCCGCCAGGCGCCGCACTGCCGTATCGCCGTCTTCAGAACCCAGTGGGTGAAGGGATGAATCAGGCCGGTCCGCTCCGCAGATCCGATGAACAGCTCCGGCGGGACCATTCCCCGCTGCGGGTGTCTCCACCGCGCCAGCGCTTCCACCTCGAATACCCTCCGGCGCTTTAGGTTCACCTTCGGTTGATAATGAAGCATCAGCTGGTTTTCGTCGATCGCCTGGCGGAGTTCCCCCATCAGGGCCAGCCGCCGCGGGCTGTGCCGGTCGAGCTCCGGAAGATAGAAGGTCGGGCCGCTGCCGCTCGATTTGGCCGCGTGCATCGCCACATCGGCCCGCTGCAGCAGGCTGTCCGGATTGTTTCCATGCTCCGGATACAATGCAATCCCGATGCTCGCCTCTATCACGATCGGCAGTCCCTCGATGACGAAGGGAGGCTGCAGCGCCCTTTGAATCTTTTGGATCACGATCTCGATATCTTCCTTCCGGGACAGCCTCGGGAGCAGAACGGCAAACTCATCTCCGGAAAGACGGGAAACGAGATCGGGGCCGAACAGCACGTTCTTCAGCCGAATCCCCACTTCTTTGAGCAGCCGGTCTCCATGCCGGTGCCCTAAGGTGTCATTGATCTCTTTGAAGTGGTCCAGATCGAGGAGGATCAGCGCCATCGGGCGCCCGGCATCGTTGTCGCTCCGAATCGCCTTCAGTAAGTGCTCGGTCAGGTTGTTACGATTGGGAAGCTCGGTCAGTAAGTCGTAGAAAGCCATCCGCTCGACCATCCGCTCCGTCCGTTTGCGCTCGGTGATGTCTTGCACCAGCGCCACGAAATAATCGATCGCCCCGTCGGGGCGGCGAACACACTTCACCGAAATCGTCGTGTCGACCACCTGACCGTCCTTTCGGATAAACCGTTTGTCCATCGAATAGCCGTCGATCTCCCCGGCCAGGACGCGATTGAACTGGGCGACATCGGCGGCCAGGTCGTCCGGATGGGTCAACTCCGGCCAGTGTTTTTTCAGCAGCTCGTTTCGTCCGTACCCCAAGATCTCGCAGAACTGGTCGTTGACTTCGAGACACCCTTTGGCGGGGGAAGTGATCACCATCCCGATCAGCCCCAGCTCGAAGTACCGCCGGAAACGCTCCTCGCTGGTCCGCAGCTCTTCCTCCGCCCGCTTCCGCTCGGTGATGTCTTCGGCGATGCCGGTTACACGATCCACCTGCCCCAAAGGGTTCTTCACCGGAAAGGCGCGGTCTCGAATCCAACGGATCGACCCGTCCGGCCGAACGATCCGGTATTCTTCATCGTAGCGGCCCGACACCTGATTGCTTGTCGCCGACGTGACGACCCGTTCCCGATCCTCCGGATGAATCGCCTCCATCCAGAGGGTGGGGTGTTCAAAAACGCTTTCACAGGCGCGGCCCCAAATCTTTTCGTAGCCCGGGCTGACGTAGAGCATCTCCTGCTTATCGGGGTTGGTCATCCAGAAAACCTCGGTGATGTTTTCGGCCATCTGGCGAAAACGCGCTTCACTTTCACGGAGCTCTTCTTCGGCCCGCTTTCGCTCGGTGATGTCCAAAAACGTCACCACCGAGCCGATTAAAACGCCGTTCCGATGCACCGGATGCGACCAGTATTCCACGTAAAAAGAGCTTCCGTCGGCGCGCCAAAACAGATCATCCGTAACATGAGCCCCTTGTCCGGTGAAAAAAGCCTGATATATTTTACATTCCTCCAGGGGGTACGGCATTCCATCCTGTTTTGTATGGTGGGTCAACAGATGCATGTTTTTCCCGAGCAGGTCCTCGACGCTGGAGTAGCCCAAGAGGCGAAGGCATGCTTGATTGGAAAAGGTGCAGCGCCCTTGAAGATCCACGCCGCAGATCGCCTCCGCCGTGGAATCGAGCAGGAGCCGGATTCGCTCCTGACTGTTCTGGGACGCCTCCACCGCCAGCTTTCGTTCGGTGATATCTTCCGCGATACCGGCCATGCGGTAGACGACACCCTTCGCATCTTTGATTGGAAAAGTGCGGGCCCAGATCCATCGGACCGCGCCGTCCGGCCGGACAATCCGGTATTCCGCCTGGAAATGACTCGGGTTTTCTTTGAATAGAGAGAGAACACGGGGCCGATCTTCCGTATAGACCCCCTCCAACCAAGAAAAGGAATCGGCGTAGAGACTTTGACAGGAGCGGCCCCAGATGCTCTCGTAGGCCGGGCTGATGTAGATCATCGACGACGCATCCGCATTGGCCAGAAAAAAAATTTCATTGATGTTCTCGGCCAGCTGACGGAAGCGCTCCTCGCTTTGCCGAAGCTGCTCTTGAGCCCGCCTCCCCTCCCGCCGCAGCTCGCATCCCCGCAGCTCTCTTTCGACGGCCGGAAGCAGGCGCTTGGTATTGCCTTTCATGATGTAATCATTCGCGCCGGCCTTCATCGCCGCCACGGCGGCGTCCTCGCCGATGGTGCCGGAAACAAAGATAAACGGAATATCCAGCCCCTTCTCCCTCAACAATTTCAACGCAGCCGCCCCGTTGAAGTGGGGCATTCTGTAATCGCCGAAAACGACGTCCCAGGCCTGCCGTTCCAATGCGGCGGTCATTGCGTCCGCTGTCTCAACCCGCTCAAACGTCGCCTCATACCCCCCGCGTCGAAGCGTTTCCAACAATAGCTCCGTATCTTCGACCGAATCTTCGATCACCAGCGCTCGCAGAAGCTTACTCACCGATCTTCTCCCATTTTCCGAGCGGCCTTCTTATTCCGATTCGGCCATGAAAAATTGAAGACTGCGCCGCGATCCACCCGGTCTTCGACCCAGGTTCCCTGATGCCCCTCTGATTTCATCCCTGCCATCGACCGGCCGGACCACTCCGCGCGGGAATATCCAAGCAGCCGTTCGGCCAGCGCACGGACGTCTTCGGGATCCTTACGGTCGATGATCACAGGAGCGCCCGGCGGCGATTCGATGAGGCTTTTCTCCATCATGGCCTCGGCCGGGAAAGGATCATCGCCGTATTTTTCACGAGACCGATGCGGAGACGTGTTCTGTCGTGGTGTCAATGAATTATTCCATCCGGTGATTAAACGAAAGCCGCGATACACGGCAGATTAGAGAAAATATGCTGCGTGATCCGCGAAGGCGCAACACCACGAAAGGAGTGTTTTCTACATAGACGAGGAGAAAATGAAATAAACGATCGGCAAACCTGCCTTTATTTTCCAAAACGACGCCCCCGTGATGCGCTGCCCTTCGAATGCGAGGGCAGAAACGATGTTTTCAATCTTTGACCGGGACGAAATCGCGTTATTCGGCCGGTATCCAAGCGAGTTTCCAACGGATCTTTTTGAAATTTGGATGGGGCCGATATGCCGATATATTGATGCCACTCCCGCCGAAATCCCGCCATCAGGTTTTTCCCGATCCGGAGGGACG